>NZ_DAOMQT010000016.1:60242-91945 GCF_035445465.1 Agriterribacter sp. | reverse complement strand
ATTAGTGTAGTTTAATGCCATTATCCAATGCGTATGAACAAGAAAAAGCATTGATCAAAGTCAATGCCTTTTCAGCGTTCGCCTGCTACTATAATTTCCCTTCCCGTCGGGGTCTTCCCAGCCCGGCGATTGCGCGAAGAGTGAGACCCCGACGACTAATATAAAAATTATTTTTAGCAACCATCTGTTGAAATTCCCAGCGCCAGGGTCTCATGGCTACTCACAATATCTTTTCATGAAGACCCCGGCGCGAATGATTATTTTATGGATAGCTGTAATAGCCTGCGGCAGATTGTTAGCATATTAAGGCCGGTTAGCATCACAATTGTACCGGTGGGTCACATCCGGGCAACTGCGTGGAGAGCGAGGCCGGCGAGTCGTTAATTCCAAATTTCATTCATTTCTGTCAGTATCATTGGTCTTCCGTCAGTAATTACTATGGTATGTTCGTGTTGCGCCATAAAGCCGCCTTTATTTCCAACCATAGTCCAGCCGTCACTCAGCGTTTCGGCATATGTTGATGTTGTTGATATAAATGTTTCAACGGCAACAACAGCATTTTTCTTAAATCTTGCCACATTAAACCGGTCTCTGTAATTCGCTATTTCGGTTGGTTCTTCGTGAAGACTTCTGCCTATCCCGTGTCCTGTAAGGTTTTTGATGACTTTGTAACCCCGTTTTTTTGCTTCTGTCTCTATCAGATGACCGATGTCAGAAATGCGAACCCCACCTTTTATATTGCAGATTGCTTTATATAAAATTTGCTTTGAAGCGTCTATGAGCTTTTGGTGCCGGTAGATGTCTGCACCAAGCACAAAAGAGCCTCCGTTGTCTGACCAAAAACCGTTAAGCTCAGCCGAAACATCAATATTGACCAGATCGCCCTCTTTCAGTATTTTATTGTTTGACGGAATACCGTGGCAAAATTCATTGTTTACACTTATACAGGTCCAACCCGGAAAACGATAGGCTAAATAGGGCGCCGATTTTGCACCCAAATCCGAAAGTATTGTTGCCCCATAGTTGTCTAATTGTTTAGTTGTTATACCGGGTTGAGCATAGTTTCTCATTTCCTTCAAAGTGTAAGCAACAGCTTCACTTGCCTTTTTCATACCGGCTAATTCTGTTTCTTTTGTTATTGACATACTATCCCTTTTTTGTTGTTTGTTGGCTGTGTCGTTACAGCCTGGTCGCTAAAGATTAGCGTACTGCCGGGCATTTGGGAAATATTCAGCCGGGAACCAAAGCCTGACAAAGTTACTAAAGTTGAGATTAAGCGTTAAAGTCTGATGTTGTTCGATGCGCAGAAACGACAATGGCTTTTTATGACCCCGGCGCGACCCGCTGAAATGATTATTCTTTGCCTTCAGCAGGCGGAGTCCATATCGTTGCGCCGATATATCTCTCGGGGCCTGTTTTATCATCCATAAAATAATATATCACCACTATTTTACCATCGGGGCGTTGCACCACCCTGGGATAACCGATATCCTGTCCCGATCCGTCATTCCGCAGTATATAATCTTTACTCCAGGTTTTACCGTTATCGCTGCTGATACGGGCTCTTATATCACTGGTTTGGGTTTTAGCCCGGATGCTCTCCAGACCGGCCCTGTAACCGTATACCATACAGATCCTTCCGTCTTTCATCTTCAGCATGGCCGGCGGATTTCCTATGCCGGTATCATCCGACGCATTTTTTAACTGCGTCCAGCTATTGCCGTTATCAGCCGACAACCAGGAAGCAATAAAACTACGGTCGCCCTCTTTTTGGCGAACGGTTACTAAAATTTCATGCTCTGATATACGAACGGAAGCAGGCATGATGGCGTAGCCTGCCGGTTCTTCGCCTATCCATGACAGGAATGACCAACTTTTGCCGCCATCCGTTGTCTTTACGCACAACACCCTTCCTTCTTTACCATCTGATTTGGCCGAAGTAATAAAAAGCATACATGCTGCTTTGCCATTAATAATGTAATCTGTTCTGGCCGCGGTACCCGCAGTACCAAAGTTGGGTAAGGCAAAAGGCCCTTTCCATTGATGACCCTTATCATAAGAGTACCAATAGCGCGACTGTCCTGCATTGCCATTGGAGCGCACCGTTAAAGCAAAACCGGGGTGCAGGAAATTGATAGCTTCATTCTGTTCTAAAACTTCCTGCTGGGGAACATCTGTCCTGGGTTTGGCCATAAAATAACCATGTGGCACCAGTCCGCCCGTTTTGCCCGGATCTTCGATCGTCCATGTATCACCACCATCCACACTTCTTGCCAGCATGTGCTGCTCCTGCTTATCCCTGTCAATATTATGTCTCGCGCCCAAATCTTTATATACACCTTTTGAAAAACCAACCAGTATCTCATTACCCCATATCCATATGCCATTATTGGCCGGCCATCCCCCGTACATACCAGGCTTATAATAAACCTTTACCTGTTTAACCGCTTCCGGTTCCTCCTGTGAAAACGAGCCGTTGCAACCCAGGATAAGCAATGAGGCGAACGCAAGGAACCTGTAATTTTCCATGTAAAATATATCTATTGTTATGTTTATCCTAAAATGGGGTGTTTCCTGCCACAAATGATTATTCGTGCATTTGTGGCTATATCTCCCTTTACTTAAGCATGCGAATCCTTAAGAAGATCAACAGCCCTCCTGCATACTCATTTCACTATCATTATTTAAGTGAAGAGGAATACTATTGCCACTGAAAGGCAAAGTATTCGCATTCTCCTTTACTTAAATTTTTTAAGCGTGCGGAATATTGCTGTTCCTTCCCGACGGGGTCTTCGCCGCCGGGAAATTGTGCAGAGGGCGAGACCCCGGCGAATCGTTCAGCACCAGGGTCTCATAGCTAACCTACAACGGCTTTTGATGAAGACCCCGGCGCGAAGCAAAGTTGCAGTATGATATCCATCAATGTCCCAATTGCAAGAAGGGAAAGATGGAAGAAGTACTCAGCTTTGATAACAACGGACCACCACAATGGTTGATAAACAAATTACGATCACAAATACAAAAACGCTAATCTTATTTTTTGATGCCAGCCATCGAAAGGGCGACCTATTACCTGCACCTGTAAAAGCAATATGAATTGACGGGAAAATATGAATATAAACACTCACAAAACAACTAATCACCCTTATGGTTGCGCACGAAAGCCGCACAATCATATAAAGTCAACCCATTTTATTGAGTTAAACAAGGTCTTGATATAAAACTCAATTTTCGAAACCCCATAATAAATAACCGGTTCCCTTCGCTTCAGTCAACACAGGCCTAAATCGAAGTTCCGCTATGCTAAACTTCGTTTAAGCCCTATATGTTGTATGACGTTTTTTTGTTCGTCATTCGTTGTTTCCTTTTTTTGCGTTTTCGCTTCGTGTCAGAAGTTGTAAGTTTTCAAATACGGTCAGTCCGCCGTTGTGCATTGGTTTGATGTGGTCAATTTGAAAGTCAAGTTTGTTTTTGCTTTTGTACCCACTATTGGCACAATAGTAAAATCCGCTTTCGTCTGTAAACTTTGCAAAAACGCTGTCCCGAAGTTGCTTTTCATAAACAGGGTCTTGTTCACGAAGTTGGCTGAAAGATAGTTTTTCGTAACTTCTTAATTCTTTTTCTTCTTTTGGCTTTATATCGCGTCTTACAAATAATTCGGGATGGCTTAATCTTGTTTTTGCAAGTTGTATTTCTCTCAAAAAGTTCCGTTTGTCAAAATTGAAAAATGTTTCCCAAGCTGTTTCATTGTCTTCCCAAATTTTGTTTAGCAACTCGGTTTGTGATTTTTCGCCAAGGTCTTTTTCTCGAATTTCAACAGCGATTTTATCAATGTCGTATTTTTCTCTGTCTTTCAGTTCAACATACGGTGGTAGCTCATCTTTAATTGTATAATACTGCAAAATATTTTTTAAATCTTGCACCAGATAAGCAGGATATTTTAAGGTGCCCTTGAAAAATTCATCTTCTATTATCTCTGCAAGTTCTTCCAATTCGTCATCATGTAAATAATCTCGTTCGGTTAATTTGTGTTGTATGAATAAACTTGGCAATGCGTTAATGAAATCTTTGTATGATTGAAGAATATTGTCATAAACTAAGACTTCGCAATTTTTATCAATTTCCTCATCGTCAATTTGCTCTAAATATCTGAATTGATAAATTCCAACAGGAAAGCGTTCAATAAAACTCAGTTTTTCAAGTTCTTCTCGTTTTTCAGGGTCAATGATTTTGTTGGTTAAAATTGCAAACTCTTCAATCTTATTGATTGCTACAAGTCGCAAAATTTGTTTCTTGGTTTCTCTATCAACATCTTTGAAGTTGATATTGTCTTCAATGTAAAGTTTTTCAGGATTTACCCAAGCTACCTTATTTTGCCATTCATCTATAAAGCTAACAATAAAGGCTTCTTTTGTTCCTCCTGCTTTTGGTCCTCGCAACCCACGACCTATCATTTGTGTCATTAAGATTGACGAAATCGTGGGTCGTGCTAAAAAGATAGATTGAACATTGGGAACGTCTGTTCCTTCTGTTAATATATTTACGTTGATAAGAACTTCAATTTCACCATTTCTGAACTTTGCAATTTTATCTTTATTGTCTTTACTTGAAATAGTTACACCTGTTGCCTGGTCTTTTACTGTTGAAATTACAAAGTCAGATTTTACTCCTTGTTCTTTGAACATTGCGTTTAGTGCAATAGCGTTATCAACATTCAAAGCAAAAACAATAGTTTGTTTGTATTTTTCCTTATTCCTTATATATCTGTTTACGATTGTGTGGTTTCTGTCGTCATTTTCAGCAATGGTTTTGGCAATGCCCGAACCAATGCTATCAATATCAAAGTAGTTAAGTTGTATTATTTGTTCATCGCTTAATTCCTTGATAAAATTCAATCCTGTACTTACTTCTTCAAAATGTGGTTCAGATAATATCCCTAATCGTATGAGAGTTCGTAAATCAATTTTATAAACGATGTCATCTGGAAAAACTTTTTTTAGTAAGCCCTGTTCCTTGTCTGCTGTTCTGAAAGGTGTTGCGGTTAATCCTAAAAGTTGAAAATGTGAAACGCTGTTTTTAATACTCTCGATAACCTGTCGATAAGTTTTTGCTGTTGCGTGATGTGCTTCGTCAATTACTAAAAATATTTCTTCTGTGTTGTTCTTTATCCAATTATTGTAGAGATGATTAAAGCCTGCTTTAATGCTGTCTTTACTTGAAATTATTAAATCGTCTGTTTGTTGAATATTTATTGGCTTGTCATGAATACCCGAAATAATTCTGTAATTAAAATAAGATCTTTGCTCAAAAATATCGTTGTATGCAAGTTTATCGGCAAAGGTTGATTTTGCTTGCTCTAAAAGTTCGTGTCTGTGGGCAAGCCACAAAACTTTTTTTCCTTTGTCTAAATAATTTCTACAAATCCAATGTGCCGCAGTAATTGTTTTTCCGCCACCCGTTGGCAAGACTAAAAGCCCCGCAAATGGATTTTTATTTGTCTTGATTATTTTTTCTTGCAGGTTGTAAAATGCTTTCTCTTGGTGTTCATAAGGCACAATTCCACTTTCAGCATTTGCAATGTTTATCTTTCCTGCGTATTGATAATTTATTGTTTTTGTTTTGGGTTGGTGGTTAGTATTATTTATATTTTCAGTCAAGCGAAAGGTAATTGTTTCACCTTTGTGAAAGTCTTCTAATCTTTTTACTTGCTCTTTCCCTGCCCAAAATGTGATGTTTTTATTCTTAAACTGTCTGTCAAACTTAGCAAGAATATCAAATTTCCTTCTGTAAGTCATTCCAATACGGTCAAAAAAAGTATCGTATCTTCTATAAGTCAGGTTACTTTGGTTTTTGTTTATGTCGCTTAAAATTTCAGCAACAACTTCTCTGATTTCCTTTAATTCCATATTATTGTTATGTCTGTCTGTTGTGGTTGCGGGTTGTTCGGCAAAATGGCATACAACGCTTTGCTTTACGCAACAAAAATTAATTTTTAAGTATTTATAAACGCTTACAAACGGCTTTGCTTCAACGGCACAGTTCTCATAACCATATAAATAAATATTACGGTTCAGTTCTTACCTGTTAAATCATATACACGGAATTGGATGGATTGAGTATTGGGTATTATATAGGGTGTAGACTGCAATGGTTATCAAACCTATTCATTTATTTTTAAAATTGAAAAAGTTTTTTCCTTCCCGACCGGGTCTTCAGCCGGGAAATTGTGCAGAGGGCGAGACCCCGGCGAATCGTTCAGCACCAGGGTCTCATAGCTAACCTACAACGGCTTTTGATGAAGACCTCGGCGCGAAGCTAAAAAGTTCTCTTGTGCGTTGTGTCGCCAATTCAGGATTTTCAATTTCATCTAATCTGTCAGAACCTACTTGTGCTAACCATAGTTTAAAAGGTTCTGCTTTAGGCGATGGAATTGATTGAATGATTCTTAAAAGTCCTTGTGCATTAGCACAATTGAGCTTTTGTTTGCCGCCAGCGGTATCAACCAAAAGGGGGGTGACAAGTTGTCCCCACCCTTGCGAAAGGAGTTTGTTCCGCTTACGCATTTTTTTATGTAGTCGGTTGCATTGGGTGTGTCTGCTAATACCTGTACAACATCGGCTACTACGAAATACCATTTTGGGTCTGGCTCATTCCAGACTGTTCGTATTTGTTTGCTCTCAAATAATTTAATATTGCTCATATTCGGTCATGCAGCACCAAAAATACTATGGCGTCAAACCTGCATAAAGGCGCTTACCTGTCAAGGATCAGGAAAACGTATGACAATTATCAGGTTACTCCTTTAGGAGAGATGATATTTTTACGAAACCGCATTACAAAAACATAGATATCCGGGTGAAATATGCTTGAAGGAATTAAACGAATGGAGGCAGGAGCCTGCGTTTCGGATATTGTTAAAAACGATTACCGTACGGCCGGCGTATTTAAAAAATACGATATTGACTTTTGCTGCGGGGGAAAGTTCCCCTTAGAAATAATATGTGCCAATAAAGGCCTGGCTATAGCCGAAGTGCTGCAGGAACTGGAAGCCGCAACGTATACCATAGCCTCACATGCCGCCCATGAATACCATACCTGGAAACCGGATTTCCTGGCCGACTATATTATACATGTGCATCACCGCTATCTTGAAAAGGCCATACCCGAAACAACAGCTTATCTTGAGCATCTTACAAAAAAACATTCCGCCCAATATACGTATCTGCCGGAGCTCCGGGATATTTTTGAAACTTTTTCCGGCATTATTGCGCCCCGGCAGCAGCAGGAAGAAGAGATCATCTTTCCTTATATTCGCCAGGTAACAAGGGCTTATCTCAACAAGGAGTCCTATGCCGCCCTGCTGGTACGTACGCTGCGCAAGCCGGTTGAGCAGGTAATGCTGCAGGAACAAAAAACGGTAGAAACGCTGATCCGGCAACTGCGTGAACTTACTCAGAATTATACTCCACCCCCAAATGCCTGTATTACACATAGCGTGGCGCTGCTGAAACTACAGGAATTAGACAACGATATTGTTCATCACATGCGCCTGGAGAACGATATGCTTTACCCGCGGGTACTTATCATGGAAACCGAGCTCATGAACCAGAAAGATTAGGTATAAAATGCTTGCCGCTTGCCTTAATTGCTTTATTTTGACGAATATTTTACTGGTGGAACATAAAAAAGTCTTGTCCTGATTTATCAGGGGTACACCCAATTTATCGGACAAACGCCGGAAATAAGAATCATATGATGGACCTGGATACGGCACACCTTGTGTCTTTATTTGAACATGCAACGGAAGGCATTATACTTACCAATAATAAGGGGGCGATTACATTAATTAATCCTGCCGCAGAACGCATGTTTAAATATGATGCACGGGAGGTAATTGGAAAGCCTATTGAAATGCTGATTCCACAGCGCTTCCATTCGCTTCATTCGGGGCAGCGCCGCGAATTTTATGGTCATCCTCAAAACCGGGTAATGGGGTCGGGAAGAGACCTTTACGGCCGCAGAAGCGATGGCTCGGAAATTCCTGTAGAAGTAAGCCTGAGCTTTTATAAAAGAGAAGAGGATCTGTTTGTAACGGCTTTTATTGTAGACATTACGCATAGGAAAAGCATAGAGCAGAATATGCTGCAGCAACAGGTGGAGCTGGAAAGAATGACCAACGACATGCGTAAGCTCAATACACAGCTTGAGGTAAAAGTAGAAGAAAGAACGCTGATATTAAAAGAAGCACTGCAAAAGCTGGAACAATCGCAGAAAGAGCTGCACGATGCGCTGAATAAGGAAAAGCAGCTCAGTGAAATCAAAAGCAGGTTTGTTTCTATAGCCTCGCATGAATTTCGTACACCGCTGAGCACTGTGCTTTCTTCGGCTGCCTTAGTTTCTAAATATACCACTACCGCTGAACAGGATAAAAGAGACCGCCACGTTGAAAAAATAAAAAATGCCGTAAGAAATCTAAATGATATCCTTGATGATTTCCTCTCCCTCGGAAAGCTCGAAGAAGGCAAGATAGAAACACATCCCGTGGCATTTAACATAGAGGAATTCATGGAAGAAGTGCTGGAAGAAATAAAACCCCAGGAGAAACCAGGACAGCAGATCGTTTTCTCCTGCGAAGAAAATCCGGTTATCTTTTCCGATAAACGGCTCCTCAAAAACATTATCATTAACCTGCTGGCAAATGCCATTAAGTTCTCCGGAGAAAACACCTCAATTGATATCAGGAGCAAAACCCGCCCATCGCATTTTGAGATCAGCATCACCGACCAGGGTATTGGTATTTCCGAAGAAGACCAGGAACAATTATTTTCAAGCTTTTTCAGGGGGAGAAATGCCGTTAACATACAGGGCACAGGCCTGGGTCTTCATATTATAAAAAGATACGCAGACCTTTTAAAAGGAACCATTCAAATAAAAAGCGCTTTAGGCAGGGGAACCACCGTTACCGTTACGATCCCTGCCGCCCATCAAAAACAATAAACCATGCCAACAGTTTTAGTTATTGACGACAATGCAGACATTCGTGATAATACCGCGGAAATACTGGAGCTCGCAGGCTATACGAGCCTGACCGCCGGGAACGGGAAAAAGGGTGTTGAAACGGCATTGCGGGAGAAGCCGGATATTATTATCTGCGATATTATGATGCCCGAATTAGACGGCTACGGCGTGCTGCACCTGTTGCAAAAAAACGCCGATACACGCAATATCCCTTTCATTTTTTTAACAGCAAAAACCGAAAGATCAGACCTGCGCAAAGGCATGGAAATGGGAGCGGATGATTACATTACCAAACCATTTGAAGAAATTGAGCTGCTGAATGCTGTGGAAGTGCGGCTTAAAAAACGGGAGATCCTGTCTCAAAAATACGAGCAGGGCGCTTCAGGTATTACTCAGTTTATGAAAGATGTAAATGATTCAGGACTTATACAAAAGCTCACCAACCAGTATGATGTAATACCTTATAACAAAAAACAATTTCTTTACCAGGAAGGAAAACGGGCCCGGTTCCTGTATTATATCGTAAAAGGAAAAGTGAAGGGTTTCAGAACCCATGAAGACGGCAAAGAATATATTACCGACCTGTTCAGCGAGGGAGACTTTATAGGCTACGCTCCTATTATTGAAGATAGAAATTATGAGGATAGCGCTATTATACTGGAGGAGGCTGATATTTTGCAGTTGCCCAGGGAGGATTTTCAGAAAATGATATACAATGACCTTTCCGTAGCAGCAAAGTTCATCCACCTCATTACACAAAATGTAAAGGAAAAGGAAGAACGGCTGCTTAACCTGGCATACAGCTCATTGCGTAAGCGCATAGCTAAAGCGCTGGTAGATATTCACAATAAGTTCAATGCCGGCGGACCTTCAAAGCGCATAGAAATATCGAGAGAGGATATTGCCCAGTATGTAGGCACTGCTACGGAATCGCTGATCAGAACGTTAAGTGATTTTAAATCAGAGAAGCTGATTGAGATTAAAGAGGGAAAAATTATTGTGTCGCATCCCGATCAGCTCAGCAACCTGCTGTACTAATCATCATTGCGGCTCAGATCATAATCATCCCGTATGGTATTCTTTTTCTTATCCGGCGCCGAAATTTCCCTGCCATGCTCATTTTGGTGAGCAAGGGTCCAGTCGTCTGTCATAGTGGTTTCCAGCCATATATTTCCCGAACGCCTGAACACCTGGGCATGAAGGGGAAACAAGGCATCGAGCGCCTGTTCCAGCTCCCTTACCTTCATATCTCCTGAAATTTCTATGCTTCCTTCCCTGATCTTTTGCTGGGCTTCCGCAATGCTGCGGTCGCCGGGCAGCAGATGGTGTATCCCCTGGTTTTTGAAAAACTCAATTTTCAAATAGGGAAATGTATTGCTGAATGCCTTTTGTACATCACTGATCGGGAGCTTCGAGGAAATATGCAAATACATGATCGGGTTTTACTGTCAAATGTATATATAAGCCCGGCATCTTAAAAGAACCCGCATCAATACGAACCATGAGTTTAATCAATATGAAAAAAGTGATTACTATCAGCATGTTGCCTGCGGCTACCTGACCTTCATCAGCTCCCGTGCCATAAAACATTGCTTATCTTTGGCAAAATAACAGCTCATGTTTGGAAAATTAAGCCCGGAAGATATAGAAATATTACTGCAACTGCAACTGGTGGGCAGAATTGGCTGTCATGCCAAAGATGTGACCTATGTAGTACCGATCAGCTATGCTTACGATGGCACCTACATTTACGGGCATACTTTTGAAGGCATGAAGGTGGAAATGATGCGTAAAAATCCAAAAGTCTGCTTTCAGGCAGATGATACCAGGGACCTTTCCAACTGGCAAAGCGTTGTTGTATGGGGAGAATTTGAAGAGCTGCCCCAGGAGCCTGAGAGAACGCAGGCGCTTCAAAAGCTTATGGAAAGGAAATTGCCGCTGATCAGCAGCGAAACCATGCATCTTACCTCCCAGTGGCCCTTCCGGGATGAGGATGTAAGCAAAATATCGGGAATTGTTTTTCGTATCCGGGTAACAGAAAAAACCGGGCGCTTTGAGAAAAGCACAGAAAAGCATTTTTTTGCTTCATAGGCAGCATGGCAATTTCCCGGCTGGCATATTATGAGGATCATTTTATTGATACTGCTTTGCTTTGTTGGAATTACCGTGGTAGTTTGCGGCGGCATAATGATGTTATATCCCGATGGAGTTATATTACAACTGCAGCATGACACGCTGAAACCTACTCCCTTTAAAACTTTTTTCATACCCGGCCTCGTCTTGCTTCTTTGCCCGGGCCTATCCTGCAGTATTGCAGCTGCAATGGTACTGCTTAACCGCAAACAATGGTACAGGTGGTGCCTTACCGGCGGTGTAATGATTACAGGATGGATTATCGTACAAATGATTCTGCTCCAAACCATAAACGCATTACAATTGCTGTATTCAGGAGCAGGATTATTCATCCTTTTGCTGGCTTACCAGCTTAAGGGAAAATGGGCGGTGTAAGCACTGGCGGCACATTTATATCGTTCCCGAAATATCTTTCACCTTTCACCTCTCACCTTCACGTTTCACTACTCACCCCGATAAACGTGAGACGATAAACGATAAACGTGAACCTTTCTCCTCTCACTTCTCAGCTTTCACTCCTCCCCAGCAAAAGATTCAGCGGTTTCCATTCTTCAACATAATCGGTACCGATCTTTAATAAAGCAACAAAAGGTATAAACAATACCATTCCGGAAACGCCCCATAAAATTCCACCGGCTATAATAGCTACCAGCATGGCCCAGGTACTTACATTCAATTGTACGCCCACCACTTTTGGAAATATAACATTGGCTTCTAAGTATTGCACCACGGCAAAAACGGCTATCACACCTGCCGGGTACCATACAGAATCGGTAGAAAGCCATGCTATGGAAATGGGCAAAAGCGCGCTTACTACAATACCCACGTAGGGGATAATGGTCATAATTGCGCAAAGCATTCCAAACAGTACCGCGTGCTCTATTCCAAGCGCCAGTAACCCAATGCTGTTAAGCACGCCCACGATAATGTACACCAGTATCATTCCCTTGATGTAGTTAAAATAGGTATCTATCATTTTGGGCAGCATCAAATCCAATTTCTGCCTGTGCCTTTCGCCGGCCACCCACCGGAGAAACTGAACAAATACGCGCCGGTGATAGAGGAACAGGGCCGTGTATATGGGGATCAGGAATAACATGAAAACCATGTCAAGCATATTATTAATTACCGTTTTTGCCAGGCCGCCTATACTGCCCAGACTTTGCTGCGCCCAGTTGGCGGTGGTTAAGCCAAAACTTTCCGATATCCATTGCGCGGCCTCCTGCCCTGTTGCCTGCAATTTTTTAATAAGACCGGGCGCGTCCTCGCGAAACATATTGATTTGCCAGATGAGCAGCGCCGCAATTCCTGCAAAAAGAAGCGCTACAATGAGCAGGCAAATGGTAATGGCTATACCTTTAGGAAAACGCTTTTGCTCAAGCCATTTACAAACCGGGTACAGGATCATGGCAATGAGCAATCCAAAAAACAGGGGAATAAAAAGCGTCTTCCCCACATACAGTATAATGGATGCAAAAAATACGATCTGCAGGTATTTAAGCGTATTACCGGCAGGCTGAACAGGATTTGTTATCATATATAATCAGATATTGATCAATGTAAAAGTACCTGGTTAGCGGCTTATCTTTTTATAGTCAGTTTTAATCCGGTAGAAGACTTTATATTTTATTCTGTAAGTTCAATAATTCTTTTATCAATACGCCAGCTTTCCTTGTTGCTAATATTAATTACCGATTTCCTTTCTACTTCAATTTTTAACGGAACACCCGGATAGTAAAAATATTCAAAACGATTATTATCAAAAATATCAATCCGTGCTGTCTTTATTTCTTCATTCAACTCCTGATCTTTTAGTCCCATCTTCTTCAGCACCTCTAAAACTAAACGCTTTGCATCATCGGAATTTATCTTCATCTGATTTACCAGAACACAACGTTTCTGAATAGTGTCGGCACTTTCCAAAATTAGTTTTGCATCACCCTTTATCGCTGTTTCCCCAAACATATTAGGAAGCTCTTCTTCATATAAGACCGGCTCATTCATGACACATTGAATACCAAAAGGGAAATGGATATACCGAAGATCTTTCATTGCTAATTCTTCTATTCCCTGCTTTGATCCATACACTGCCATTAAAGACTCCATATATTTTTTTAAACCATCCTGGTCTTTACCCGATTCTTTTTCTCTTTCCCTAACCAGTTCATTCATCATTTCCTTCATCGTTGTGCCAACTTCCTGCCAGTTTTCGACACCGGTAAAATCACCTACCTCCGAGGTATTGTAAATGATTTCCAGTGAGCTGTATTTTGATAACCTATCACGCAACTGTGGGGTAAGGCTGAGAGATGACAACAGGGTGTTTTCAAGCCCCCATTTAAGTGTGTATGCGTTTTCTGTAGAATCAATTACCTCAAGTTTACCAATATATTGTGAGGAGTCTTTTTTTGTCATTACCCCTTCCTTCCATTGTTCATTTATCCTTGTTACTTTAAACCGCCAGGAATCACCAACTGACCAATAGCTTACGAAAGCTACTTTTACAGTATCCGGTTGAGCACGGACAAAAGCCTGCATGCAGGTTAACAAAAGAATTATAATACCCGTTTTCATTGGCTTACATATATTAACGCCGTTGTTGGTGTTGTGTGTAGATTCTTATGTATTGGCTTCACCAACAACGGATAAGCCTTTACAAGTTATGTTATTTGTACCGAATGTAACATAAGTAACAGCACGGTAAATGGCATTAGCTGATCTTTGCCGTAAAATAGTCTTTTACCTAAAACCATAATCAAAATGAGCTACTATTTTTCAACAATCACTGATAATGATTTTGACAGTGCGATTGCAAAAGTTACGGAAGCATTAAAAAAAGAAGGATTCGGTATACTTACTGAAATTGATGTGAAGGAAACATTCAAAAAAAAGCTGAATGTTGATTTTAAAAAATACCGGATCCTGGGCGCCTGTAATCCGCATTTCGCGTATGAAGCCCTGCAGGCGGAAGATAAGATTGGTACCATGCTGCCCTGCAACGTTATTGTGCAGGAGCACGGGAACGGGAAAGTTGAAGTAAGTGCGATAGACCCGGTTGCATCTATGATGGCGGTTAAGAATGATGCACTTGTCCACACAGCCGCGCAGGTGAGGGAAAAGCTGCGTAAAGTGATTGAAAATGTATAACAAAAATCCCCGTTGCTTCTATGCAACGGGGAAAATATAAAGAGGTGGTGAACGCCTTATTGGCCTGCTACCAGGTTAATTTTAAAGTTGATCTCATCGCTGATGAGGTCGTCTTTCATTCCTTCATAAGCTACGCCCCAGTCTTTACGGTTAATATTAAAATCGGCTTTAGCCGCAAATTTTGTGGCGCTGCTTTCTATTACTTCTGCTTCGTAAGTAATGTTTTTAGTGGCATCACGAAGGGTAAGATTACCGGCAACAGCAATTTTACCATTTTCCAGCTCCTTTACTTCAGTAATTTCAAATTTGCTGGTCGGGTATTTTTCCACCGCAAAAAAATCATCCGACTTCAGGTGATTCTCTAATTTCCCCTTGTATTCTGGATCAGTAAGATCTTTATTATCAAGAGAAGCCATATCAATAGTAAAAGAACCGCCAGCTAATTTACCCTCATTCAGGATCAGCTCGCCGCTGTGAAGGTTAATGGTACCGGTATGCTGACCGCTTACTTTTTTACCCAGCCAGGTAATAGAAGAACCTGCGGGATCAACTGCCAGCTTATCACCTTCGGCCACACCTGCAGCTACGGCATCCTTGGTTTCGGCTTTATCCCCCTCGGGATTGCTTACGCAACTTGCTGCCAGCACGGCAACAGAAAGAAAGAAAAATACTTTTTTCATTTTGGTTTTTTAAAATTTAAATGCAAATTTAATGTTTAAACATTAACTGTAAAAGAAACAATGATGGTAATTTTGGAAAAAATGGGAGCTGTTTTTTTAACATATTTATAATCAGCATAATACAACTTATAAATATACAACTATATACATTTATTTAACATACTCCGGTAAAACTTAAAGCGCTTCAAACTGCTTCACAATAATCGGTCCCGAAAAGCAAAAAAGAAAAAATTAATTCAACTTTAAAATGCTTATCCTTTCAAAATAAACAATCATTACCACTTAACTTCAGGGGCACCTGTATGTTTTCGATAAACGAGTTTTAAAATATTTGTCATGCCAACAGAAAAACAAAAAATGTCGAACGGCGATCTGTATAATGCTTCCGATCCCACCTTATTAGAAGAAAGAAGGAATGCCAGGTTGTTGTGCAACCAATTTAACCGTACAACGGGCGGGGAGGAAGAGGTAAGAAAACAGATTTTAAAAGACCTTATTCCCGACCAGGGTACTGCTTTAACGATTGAACCGCCTTTTTTTTGCGACTATGGAAGTAATATATCCGTAGGCTGCAATGTATATTTTAATTATAACTGCATCGTGTTAGACGTGATGAAAGTTACGATTGGCAGCAATGTGCTGTTTGGTCCTTCAGTTCAAATTTATGCTGCCACCCATCCCATGAACTGGGAGGAAAGGGCTTCCAGCCTTGAGCTTGGAAAACCTGTTACCATTGGCTCAGATGTTTGGATTGGCGGAGGAGCCATCATCTGCCCCGGCGTTACCATTGGTAACCGCTGTGTAATAGGCGCGGGGAGCGTGGTAACCAGGGATATCCCCGATGACAGTTTCGCGGCCGGGAATCCCTGCCGTAAAATAAAGGGCCTTTAACAAAAAAACTCCGCCCGGTATAATATCCGGGCGAAGTCTTTTTTTATTGCGAATAATTTACAAAATTTCCTATCCTATTTTTTACCTGTATATACGGCGTTGTTTTGATCTCCGCCTGACACTAAGTAAGCGATCAGGTCTTTCAATTCTTCACCGTTCAGCCTGTTGATCATACCCGGCAACATAGGCGACACTTCAGACACCCTTGTGCGGGCCACATCTTTTTTCGGAATTTCCCGAACGATCTGCGGCGCAAAGGGATTCTGGGAAATAACATAATGATCACCTTCTTCTTTTATGAGTCTTCCCAGCACGGAACCACCGTCTTTCAGGTAAAACACCGTGGCGCCATACTGGTCTGAAATGGTTTTGCTTGGTTCAATGATCGCTTCTAATATATCCTTCGTAGAAAAGCGGGTACCCAATTGCGTCAGGTCGGGGCCCGATATGCCGCCTTCCCCTTTCATGGTATGGCAGGATATACAAAGTGACGCGGCGAACATGGCTTTTCCCTGCTCAAAATTACGGTTGGTAAGCCCGCTGTCTATAACCGCAACAGCATCTTCCATTTTCCATCTTCTGCCGGGCCCTTTAGGTTGTACAGCAGCGTCTGCCAGCTCATTGCCGGTACGGTTCACTATGGAATCGCCCGAAATGGTATTAAAATGAGCGAATTCGGCTTTAGATACATTTTCCAGCGCATTGGTCCGCGCCTTGTTAATAAATCCCCTGAAGCTATGACCGCCTTTATAGCTGAACGCGGTATAAAACCACTGGAAATATTTTTCACGCAATTCAGGTGTCCAGCCGGTTTTTGCCTTGCTTAGCACATTGGCATAATAGGTTTGCTGCTGAGGCGGCACTTTCGATAACATATTAGCGATATCCATTCCATATTGCGGGTTACGCATAATAAGATCGGAGGAAGAAGTAAAGGTTTTTTGGGTATCCTCATCTTTTGCTGTAGCTATCAAAGCCATTGTTTTTTCTACCGCTTTTGGCGCTTCAATATATACCAGCACTTTACTCAGCCCGCGGTTGAGCTCATTGGTATTGGCAGGATACTGCGGATCAAGGTAAGCAATTGCCCTTTCCCTTACCGCCCCGTCGGGTTGCCCCATCCGCGAAAACACCAGCTCAAAAGCACGAACAATATCTATTTGCTGCGGCTCAGAAAGCTTTGCATAATCAATACCCATGAGGGAATTCAGCACCTGGTTTTTTACCCCGGCATTTCCCTGGCGGGCCAATGCAATAAGCGCCGCTGTAGCTGCTACCGGGTCTTTCTCATCCAATGCGCGTTGCTGCCACTGGCTTACCGGTTGATGTTCAACCGCGATACGGGCCGCATAACGAACAAAACGATCACTATGATTCAAATAAGACCATGCAAAATCAAGCGCACCTGCCTGTGGGGCTCCATGGTATGCCTCTAATTGTTTGCGTAATTTACTTTCCGGTGTTTCTACAGGAGTACCTGCCAGTTCATCGGTTGTTTTTCCATCATTATCCTGGTAATATACCCTGTACAGGTCTGATTCGAGCCTGCGCCCACCGGTTAAAAAATACATGGCGCCATCAGGACCAATTTCCCCGTCTGTTAACGGCAATGGAGAGCCCGAAAGAAATTCTTCCCCTTTCGCGCTATAGGTGGCGCCATCGGGTTCAAGATGAATGGCATATATAATGCCGAAGCTCCAGTCAAAAGCAAACAAAGTATTCTTATATTTTTCAGGAAAGCGCGCGTTTCCGCTATACATCAGGTTAGTGGGTGAACCCTGCCCGATATTCATAACAGGTGGTAAATTATCGGGGTAAGCCGGCGACCATTTGCTGTTGCCCGTACGCCAGCCAAATTCGCTGCCACCGGTTGCATGGCAAATACGTGTAGGGCGGTACCAGGGCAGGCCGAAATCCCACTCCATATCCGAATCATAAGTAAATAAATCACCTGCCGCGTTAAATGCTATGTCAAAAGCATTGCGATAGCCTGCGCTAATCATTTCCCAACGATTGGTTTCAGGGTCAACTTTGGCAATCCATCCACCGGGCGCTTTACGGTCAACCGCATGCCCGTTGGGATCTGTTATTAAAGGAAAAAGATTATCCTCTTTCCAGTTGGAAGGCAACTGGTAAGCATCCAATGGTGGCACATCGGTATGATTACCGATCACAACATAAATGGATTTTTTATCAGGCGACAGTATTACACTGTGCGGGCCATGCTCCCCTTCTCCTTTCAGCGCCTTCATCAAGGTTACTTTATCAAACTGGTCGTCGCCATCCGTATCCTCCAAACGATACAGTCCGCTTGTTCTGCTGGATGCATCATTATTCAGGTTATTGACCATTACATATAAACTGTTGAAAGCGTATAATAAGCCATGCGCGAACCCGATACCCACTTTCTTATTGGTGGTATCGTTTACAAGGGTGGGATCATTGGGTATAACCAGCTTTTCAATAGTTGTTTTACCCGTATCTCCCACAGCCGGTACCACCAGGCGGTATAAAGCGCCATACTGGTCGGAGGCGATAATGCGTCCTTTATCATCAAAGGTCATGGAAACCCAGGAGCCATCCTCATTTTCGGAAGGACCAAACAGCCGCTCAGCCTTAAAGCCGGGCTGCAATTTTAACCGCTCTACTTTGGGATCATCAGAAACGGTGGTTTCAGGGCTTTTTCCATCTTTGCAGGAAAAGAGCACAAGGGCGAAAGCAGCAATCGCTACAAATGATTTCACTGGCGAAAAATTTAGATACATAATTAAGCATTAATATTTACTTATAAATTCCCGGCAATCCGGGCAGGAACTTTTTCAGTACTTCCAAAGATTAGTATTTTCTTTTAATGAACCTACCTGTACTGTAGGGTGCTTTGTTTAAAGATGCGGAGTTATCATTCATTAACTGCACACTACAACGCAAAATCATCCTGTAAAAGCTGCCAGCCGGCTAAAGCTGGCAAATACCGAAATGCGTATGCCCCTTTAAGTTAGTCAAGATATGCATTATAGACCGGCTTGTAACCCATAAGAAAGGAAAAGGGAGTAAGTATTCCAAAGATAATTTTTTGAGCAACATAGGATGGCTTTGCCAGCCGGAATTCATCAGAAAAGAATTTTGCCGTTGCCGCTATTTGTAAAATACCGGGCATCCCGTCTTCATTTGTTTTATTATCATTGGCTAACCCGGTAAATGTTTCCAGTAAATTTTCGGATTTCATGGCAGGGCGAACTTTCCAGTTCACTATTGTTTTACTATCCGAACGGTTCCACATAGAATGGATTTTATTACGGGGTATATGCAGGCTGTCGCCTGCTTTTAAGGTTATCGTTTGTGCATCTATTTTTACAGTAAGCTCGCCCGATACAACTGTAAAATCTTCTTCCTGGCAGGGATGATAATGGGGAGGTGGTTCTTTAGACCCCGGACCAAACCCGGATTCCATTTCAAGCAATGCACCCTTGGTATCTTTGGCAGTTTGAATAAAGCGGATGACCTGCCCGGTTTTGGAATTAGAAATTATTTTATTGCTGATTGCCATGCTGCTTTATTTTTAAATTTAAATAAGCTTCCGGTTACCCAAAAAAAATTAACTTAACTTCTGCCTATTTCAACCCAAGCGCACTCAGCCCCTGCTCAAAAACGATGTCTACGGGTATTCCTTTCTGCTGTAAGGCATCCAGATCGGATTTCAGATCAGTCTTAATAATGCTTTTTTCTTTTTGCAGCGCTTCCACACCTGCTTTATCGCCATTGCCCTGTAGTGTCAGGATAAGCGCTCCCAGGTCATTCATTGCAGAGCGGAATTTTTCATAATTTACTTTATAGCGTCCCTCGCTTGTTTTTTCAAAAGCGCCTTTTTCCTGGAGGAAGTTAAAATTGAGCATATTGGCCTTACCGTGTGCACTGGCGGCCCCAAAACGAACAGAACGCAGTATTCCTGCCATATACGTAGTGTAATAACTTTCGATAGTTCCTTCCAGCTCTCCTTTCTCCACCAGTGTTGTTACCATGTATAAACCCAGTATATCTGCCTTAGCTTCTTCAAGCCAGGAGTTCTGTTCCTGTAAGGCAGCCCTCACCGTTCCCTTTCCGTTTACCGTTTGTTTAATACCCAGTCCATGCGCTACTTCATGGAACATTACATTAGAGAAAAAAGCATCAAATGCTATTTGCGATAATTGGGAAGCATCAATGAGTTCATCAGCTATGGGCATCAATATTTTATCGAATTTGGCCTGCATGGCATTTTTAAGCTGTGAGCGGCGGGTTCCTTTGGTTTTTTGTATGGTTTCATCATTGGGCAGGTTAACGGCAATGGTTTTGGAGCCGGCATTACAATCGCCTGCATAATAAATTACATCGTATGCATTGAGCTCCGAATCGGTACCGGGCTTTTCCGACCTGTATTTCTTTTCCACAGGAAGCCCTTCCTGCAGTTCGGGCAACATGGCAACATATTTTGCCAGTCGCCTGCTCCATTCCTTATCTTTTACCAGCAGGTAAGCCTCAAAGGATGCGCGGTAACTGAACAGCTTATCTTCATAATTTTCAATAGGCCCTATAATGAAATCAATACCATTTGTTTTCATGTCCATCCAGGCCATGTCGCTGGCGGTATATTTACTGGTAACAAGCGCTTCTGCACGCAACTGTAAATATTTTTTTAATCCGGCATCTTCTGCAAGTTCCGCTGCTGCTTTCAGCAATGAAGCCGCTTTTTCAAGCTGCGCTTTATATTCTTCGTGGTAGGGCACTGAATACAGTTTGCCGGCAGCATCACGTTTAACTACAGTATACAGCCCCTCCTTATCCTTTAAATCAGCCTTTTCAAATTCTTCTTTGGTCATGTTCTTCGGATAAAAATTAGCACCGGGCGGCTTAATGCCTGCACCGGCAATAAACGGGGTGTCGTTATTCAGCCTGTCCCACGGGCCATAATTGATAAGCATAAATTGCTTTGCCGCTTCATCCTGTGCAGCATTCAGCAAACTGTCTTTATTGCCATAGGCCTGCAACCAGAACAGGTCATCCATAATTCCTGCCGCTTCCATAAGCAGGGGCAGCATTTCTTTTTCCTTTGCAGTAAGCTGACTTAAATTGGTTGTTAGCTTTACCTTTTCATACAATGCCACCCTTTGCTGTATATAGCTCATAGAAGAATCCTTTGATGGTTCATTTGTTGCTGTTGCATTATTATCATTGCAGGATAATAATATACTTACCGCGGCGCTTAACGCGAGAAAAGCATATTGTTTCATGGCGATTTTATTTAAGAGGTCAAATGTAGGAATTAAGGGGAGAATACAATAGAATCAAATAACAAAAAGCAAGAATCAAATAAGTCGCAAATCCGAATATTAAATTTCGAAATCCGAAGGAAATACGAAGCACCCGGACTGGCTGTCAGCAATCAGCTTTGAGCGAAAAAATGAAAAGATGTCATTTGCGTCTTCATTCATTGCGCACTTTGCGTGAAGCCATCCAGGTGAAGTGCAATCTCAAATATCAAATCTTAAATGTCAAATCTTGGTTTACATTTGCACAAACAACTATTATGGCAGATCAGCAACCCAATCAGCTCAATATAGAAATTTCTGAAGAAATCGCCGAAGGCGTTTACGCCAATCTTGCTATTATTACGCACAGCCATGCCGAATTTGTAGTGGATTTCGTGAATGTGATGCCGGGCACACCCAAAAGCAAAGTGAAATCAAGAATTATTCTTACACCTCAGCATGCCAAACGTTTTATGAAAGCCCTGGTAGATAATGTAAAGCGTTTTGAAGCAGCCAACGGACCTATACAGGATATTGAAGAAATACAGATCCCCATGAATTTCGGAGGACCTACTGCACAGGCGTAACAGGGAGGGGTAAGTGGTAAGTTACAGGCCGAATGTAGTAAAAACGGGCCACCCATCAATCCATTGCTACACCAAATTTTTATATACCTCAAGCGCTTTTTCTAAACAATCCATTGCTTTATGAATAGCATCCACATTCAGTACATAGGCAATGCGCACTTCCTGTTTTCCAAGTCCCGGTGTTCCGTAAAAACCGGTTGCCGGCGCCATCATTACCGTTTGTCCTTCATAAGAAAAGGATTCTAATATCCATTGGCAGAACCGGTCGGAATCATCTACAGGAAGCTGAGCCATAGCATAAAAAGCTCCTCCGGGATTGGGGCAAAATACACCCGGAATATTATTTAAACGCGCTACCAATGTGTCTCTTCGTAATTGATATTCGGCTTTGGTAGCATCGAAATAATCAGCCGGCAGGTCCAATGCAGCTTCCCCGGCAATTTGTCCGAAAGAAGGCGGGCTGAGTCGGGCCTGTGCAAACTTAACAGCCGTTTCCACCACCTGTTTGTTCTTTGTGATCAATGCCCCTATTCTTGCGCCGCATGAGCTGTAGCGTTTGGAAATGGTATCCAGCAATATTACATTTTCATTCACACCCTCTAACTGCATAGCACTAAAATGTGTGCCGGTATAACAAAATTCCCGGTATGCCTCATCAGAAAAAAGATACAGTCCATGCTTCTGAACAATGTCTTTTAAGGTTTCCAGTTCGTTGCGACTATACAGGTATCCCGTTGGATTATTGGGATTACAAATAAGAATGGCTTTTGTGCGGCCGGTTATTTTCTGTTCCAGGTCAGCAATAGGCGGTAATGCAAAGCCATCTTTAATATACGAAGTTACCGGCACTACTTTTACTCCTGCAGCAACAGCAAACCCATTATAGTTGGCATAAAAAGGCTCTGGAATGATCACTTCATCTCCTGCATCGAGGCAGCTCATCATGGCAAATAAAATAGCTTCCGATCCACCGGTTGTAATAAGGATATGGGTATGATCAATAACTATCCCGGCAGCTTTGTAATACTTTACCAGCTTTCGGCGGTACGTTTCATTGCCGGCACTGTGGCTATATTCCAATATTTTAAAATCCGAATGACGAACCGCATCCAGCATAGGTTGGGGCGTTTCAATATCGGGTTGACCGATATTGAGATGGTATACCATTATACCTTTTTGTTTGGCAGCTTCGGCAAATGGAACCAATTTCCGGATGGGCGATGCCGGCATTATCTGCCCACGGGTGCTGATGGGTAACATATGGCAAAGATAGAGAAGACATTATAGCAAATAAAAATAAGAAGCGGCGTTTTTAGCCGGTTGCTCATTTAAATAATGATATCCGGCTGATTTCGCTTTTGCCTTTTCAATTTTCACCTCTACCTTTGCGCCATGCAAATATTAGATGGCAGGCTGGTAGCACAGTCGGTAAAAGATAGCTTAAAACTAAAAGTAGACGCCCTGAGAGAAAAAGGCAAGAAAACACCACACCTGGCAGCCGTTTTGGTAGGTAATAACGGCGCCAGTGAAACCTATGTTGCTTCAAAAGTAAAAACCTGCGCGGAAATAGGATATCAATCTACCCTTATTCGCTTTAACGCAGATGTTGAAGAACAGGTTCTGCTTCAAAAAATACAGGAACTGAACGCAGATGACAATATTGATGGAATACTGGTTCAGTTACCGCTGCCCGGGCAAATTGCCGAAGAAAAAGTGATCAACACTATTGCCGCGGAAAAGGATGTGGATGGTTTTCACCCCGCCAATATAGGTAAAATGATCCAGGGGCAGCCTGCTTATATCCCTGCCACACCTTATGGCATTTTGTTGTTGCTTGAACATTATAAAATTGAAACGAAGGGAAAACATGCGGTGGTAATAGGGCGAAGCAATATTGTAGGCCGCCCCATCAGCATTCTCCTCAGCCAGAATACACCTGTGGGAAACTGCACCGTAACGCTCTGCCATTCGCATACCCGTAACCTGAAAGAAATTTGCCTGCAGGCGGATATTATAGTAGCAGCATTGGGCAAACCGGAGTTCCTTACCGCAGATATGGTGAAGGATGGGACTATCGTAATTGATGTGGGCATTACGCGGGTAGAAGATACAACCAAAAAGAAGGGTTATGCCATTAAGGGCGATGTGCAATACGAAACCGTAGCGCCCAAATGCAGCTATATTACTCCCGTGCCCGGCGGAGTGGGCGCCATGACCATAGCTGCGCTTATGCAAAATACTTATCTTGCCGCCACGCAATAGCAGAAAGTTTATGGTTTGTGGTTTTAAAGTTTTGAAGTTTGTGAACCTGAAGTACTGTTAATTTTATATTGATTTTGAAAGAAACAATAAATATTCCTGCAACAACACTTCCTGTTATGGAGTCATTTTATACACTCCAGGGTGAAGGGGCGCACCAGGGAAAAGCTGCTTATTTTATCCGGCTTGGAGGATGCGATGTGGGATGCGTTTGGTGCGATGTAAAGGAAAGCTGGGACGCTGATGCGCATCCGCAAAAATCAATTGATACTATTGTAAACACGGCATTGCAGGCGCTTCCTGCCAGCCATCAACCATCGGGTAACAATAATGTTATTGCTGTAATTACCGGAGGGGAGCCATTACTCTACGATCTTAAATCACTTACAACGGCCCTGCAAGCTGCCGGGTTCCGTACGCATATTGAAACTTCCGGCAGCAGCAAAATGAGCGGTGTATGGGACTGGGTATGTCTTTCTCCCAAAAAATTCAAAGCCCCGCTGCCTGAAGTGGTTTCCCTTGCCGATGAGCTGAAAATAATTATTTACAACAAATCCGACTTTGCGTGGGCTGAAAAATTTGCGGCGTTGGCGAATGCAGATTGTAAGCTGTACCTGCAACCGGAATGGAGCAAAGCGGCCATTGTTACTCCCCTGATCATTGATTATATAAAGGCCAATCCACAATGGCAACTGAGCCTGCAGGTACATAAGTATATTAATGTTCCGTAGAAAAGCATTTGAAGTTTAATATTTAAGGCAATCAGGCGTCAGGCAGGAGGTGTGAGGTACAGGGTACATGGCGACTACTAAAGGATGCATTCTCCTTCTTTCACTTCGCACCTGAGCCGTGAGCCATCAGCTGTCAGCCAAAGTATACTAACGATGAGTTGATAATTCCACCTTTTACCTTTTACCTTCCATCCCTCAATAATGCCATCTCACAAAAGCTTCCATTGCCGCGTATTTAATTAACCCCAGTTGGGCATACAGGTCGGCGGTATTGGCATTGCGTTCTTCCGCCCGTTGCCAGAACTCACGGGCATCCGTTCCCTGGAACGGCACGGAATCTTTTTGCGACTGGTGTATGAAAATGCCAAAGCGTTTTTTCAATACCTGCTCCGGGCTCATAGGTATCGCCATTTCAATTTCAGTAATATCCCACTCCTGCCAGGCGCCCTTATACAACCATACCCAGCAATCCTTCACCCATTCATCACCGGCAGCCTTAATGCGCTTGAGTGACTCAAAAACAATTTCAAGACAAACCTTATGCGTTCCATGCGGATCGGCCAGGTCGCCGGCGCAATATACCTGCTGCGGCTTTAATTCCCGTAACAGCTTCATGGTCAGTTGCACATCTTCTTCACCCATCGGTTTCTTTTCAATAGTACCGGTTTCGTAAAAAGGCAGGTTCTGAAAATGAGCACGCTCATCTCCTATCCCTATATACCGGCAGGTAGCCTTGGCCTCACACCGGCGGATAAGCCCTTTGATATTCCTGATTTCCGGCGTGTCCGACTGCCGGGTCTTTTTCCGGGAAAAGTATTCCCGCGCTTCTTTGGATATTTGCGTTGATTTTTTGCTGTCTATGCCAAACATATCCTCAAATCCCACCGCAAAATCTAGAAAGCGGGTTACAAACTCATCCGTAACTGCAATATTTCCCGAAGTTTGGTAGGCCACATGCACTTCATGCCCCTGGTCGTGCAGGCGCTGAAAAGTACCTCCCATAGAAATGATATCATCATCGGGGTGCGGGGAAAATATAACTACTTTTTTAGGATAAGGCGTTGACCGCTCGGGATGCTGGGGAATATCTGAATTGGGTTTTCCACCCGGCCAGCCTGTGATGCTGTCGCGCAGCATATAAAATACCTGCAGGTTAATTTCATACACATCTCCTTTTTCCACCAGCAGATCGCCCAGCCCGTTATCGGTATAGTCGCTGTTGGTTAAGCTCAGCACCGGCTTGTTCAATTTGATGGCCGTGTTAATTACCGCACGGCGGATGAGTTTGGGCGTCCACTCGCAATCACCCGTAAGCCAGGGCGATTTAATGCGCGTAAGCTCCGAAGCCGCCAGCTCGTCTAAAACAAAAACACAGTTATCGTGGTTTTGCAATAAGGAAGCCGGGATGGATTCTGTTATATTATCTTCTACAGCGGATTTTACCACAGGGGCTTTAAACTGTCCCCAGGCCATCAGCAATATCTTTTTAGCTTTCATGATGGTGCTTATGCCTGCGGTAACCGCCAGGCGGGGCACCTGCGAAATATTGACGAATTCGTAGGAGTTGGCCAGCCTTGTTGAGTTTTCAAGGGTCACCAGGCGTGTTTTGGAATATACGCTCGACCCGGGCTCATTAAAGCCGATATGCCCGTTTACGCCAATGCCTAATATCTGCAGGTCAATCCCCCCGGCATCTTCAATCATCTGCTCATAATGGTTGCAATATTCCTTTACCTTTTCCTTGGGCCATTCGCCGCTGGGTATATGGCAATTGGCCTGGTCAATATCAATATGATCAAAAAGATTAACCCGCATAAAACGATGATAGCTTTGCAGGGCATTCTTATCAATGGGATAATACTCATCTAAATTAAACGCAATCACATTTTTAAAGCTCACGCCTTCTTCTTTGTGTAGCCTGATAAGCTCGGTATACAGGGTTTTAGGCGTAGAGCCCGTAGCCAGTCCTAAAACACAGGTTTTGCCCTGCAACTGCCGCTCTTTAATGAGGCTTACCACTTCCTGCGCGGCGAACCGGGAGCCTGCCTTAAAATCCGGGAGTATTTGGCAGGAAATTTTTTCAAAAGAATCAACCATGCTCATGATCAGTTGGAATTTAGGTATTTTAATTATTCAAAGAATTATGCATAGGGGGAAGCTGCAAGATAGGAGGAAAAATGCATTCATTTTATATCCGCCAAAATTTTGGACAAACGTTTGTGGATGGGTATCTTTATTGCGGATTCCTGATCTGCAAACCCCGCGGAAACATTTGTAATACGATTAAAATATTTTTTATGAAATATCTGCCCAGGCACGCCGTAAAGATTGTGTCTCTATTATTTTTATTTGTCGTGCTTTCCTTTCCCAAAAGCTTTTCAGGCGTTTACAACGACCCCGCCATACTAAATGGCGCCTGGCATACCACCGAAGGCAGCATCGAGCAGTCGCTCATCATTGCCGATGGCTATTGCATGCTCACCCGGTACGATAAGGTCAATAAAAAATTTATGCACAGCTTTGGAGGACCGCTAACGGCTGCCGGTAACCAGATTACCCTTAAAGTGGAGTTCAACAGCAACGATAAATTGCAGGTGGGCAAAACACTGAGCCATGAATACAGCATCAGCAACGGTATGCTTTCCAGCACGATCAGCGGATCGCCCATGCAATGGCAAAGAACGGATGACGGAAAAAGCGGGTTAGCCGGTAACTGGCGCATTACACAAAGAAAACAGGATGAGAAAATGGGCGATATACCGCTGAGACCGAGAAGGACGCTGAAATTGCTGACAGCAACCCGCTTTCAATGGGCAGCCATTAATATAGAAACAGGTGAATTTTCGGGCACAGGCGGCGGCACCTATACTTTCGCCAATGGAAAATATACGGAGCACATTGAATTCTTTTCGCGCGACAGCACCAGAGTGGGGGCTTCCCTCAGCTTCGACGGGAAAATAGAAAACGGCAACTGGATCCACTCCGGCTTAAGCTCTAAAGGCGACCCGATTTATGAAATATGGTCGAGAATGAAGTAGTGGGGGAATGCGAAGGAATACCAAAGAACCAAATTACAAGAACCAAATAAATTTCAAATCCGAAGCCATAAGCTCTAAATCCGAAGAAATACAAATCATCAAGAAACAAATGACAAAAAACAAAGAAAATTCAAATTTTAAATCCGAAGCGGAAGCCCGAAATTCGGAGCGGAATGCAACTATAAACTATAAATTATAAACGACAAACCACAAATAATAAACGATAAGCCTATACTGAAACGGATATTCCCTGAAACCTGAAACCTGCAACCTGAGACCTGCAACCATCTCAAATCTCAAATTTTAAATATCAAATATCACCCTCCCTTCCTCATTGAAGAAGCCCTTACTTCCATTGTTGTTTTTAATTCAATGGTTTTATACTGGTGATGCAGCACATTGTTCTCGATCATGGTAATGAGCAGCCTGGCTGCCGACTGCCCGATATCGAAAGTAGGCTGGTGTATGGCCGTTAAAGGCGGATCAATAAACCGGCACACAGGATTGTCAAAAAAGCCCACCATAGCGATATCCACAGGTATCCGGAGCTTCATTTCCTTTAATACCTCAAAGCAGTCAATGGCAATTCTTTCGCTGGCAGCCAGCACAGCGTTGGGTTTCGAACCGTTCTTAAATAATTTAACGAGCGCCTTTTTAATATTGGCAAAATCAAAATCGCAATGCACGATCCATTTTTTTTCAACAGGTATCTTATACTTTTTCAGGGCTTCCATATATCCTTTCATCCTGTTCTTTGTAACCGATAAATAAGGTGCCATGGTAAGGTGGGCAATACGGCGGTAGCCCTGTTCTATAAGATGAGAGGTAGCATCGTAGGCGCCGCCCGCATCATCGGTAACAACGCGGGGTGTATCTATTTCATCACATATCCTGTCGAACATGACTACCGGAACGCCTTTATCAATCAGTTCAGCGAGGTGGGTGCCTTTTTTGGTTTCATTGGAAACAGAAATGATCAAACCATCTATCCGGCGTGATGCCAGCAGGTTAATATTGGTTACTTCTCTTTCGTATTTTTCATGACTCTGAAAGATCACCACATGATAGCCCATATTATAAGCAATGTCTTCAATGCCCGCTATTACGGCCGAACAAAAGTAATTGGCGATCTCTGGAACGATAACGCCAATTACTTTGCTTCTCTTTTCTTTTAAGGAAAGCGCGATGGGGTTGGGCGTATACTTTAGCTCTTTGGCCAGCTCCTGCACTAATTTCCGCGTTTCATCATTTATCTCCGTACTCCCCCTTAATGCACGGGAAACCGTAGACGCCGAAATGCCCAGCTTACGTGCAATATCTTTTATGGTTACAGGCTGTGGGGTTTGCATGGGATAAAGATATACTGCCTTTCCCATTTCTGCACACATTTGCCTGCAGGAATAAATCTTTTCTAAATTATCAGCCCTTTAGCTGAAGTAAATGTAATGCAAACGTTGCCGGGAACGAGTGCAGCAAACAGCCTAATAATCCATCCATACCACCTGTTGGAAAGAACATCCTATCTCCCTATTTTTACGTTAACATTATTTTAAAGAACGGTTTTTGATTTTGCAGCGATTGCTTTTTGATTAAATATGAAAATAAAATTACCCTTAGCCATAGCTATGATGCTATGGTGCTTGCCTGCAACCAGAGCCCAGGTTATTGCCAAACTAACGCTTCCTGCTGTTAACAACAGCATCAGCGCACCGGTATATATTGACCTGGATGCCATAACTGCTGTTCCGGATTCGCTGCTGATGCTGCGCGAAGTAACCGGCAAAACCAGCACACCTGTATCTTTCCAGGTTGAAAACAGCTATCACCGCTACCTGTGGTGGATGGTGAGCAGGAAAACCGGCGCTGCAAAAAGAGTTTTTGAACTGGTTAAAATAAGCGCCCCCGCTGCTCCCGCAACATCTTCTTTACAGTTAACAACAAACGATAAAGCCGTATTGATCAAAGAAAACGGTAAAGAAGTATTGCAATACAATTTTGCCACACATTACCCTCCTGCCGGCGTGGATTCTGTTTTTAAGCGCAGCGGCTTTATTCATCCTCTATGGACCCCTTCCGGAAGTGTGCTTACGCGCATCAATCCGCCCGACCACCATCACCACATGGGCCTGTGGAACCCCTGGACGCATGTGCTTTTTGAAAATAAGGAAGTGGATTTCTGGAATATAGGCGATAAAAAGGGTACCGTTCGTTTCAGTAACTTCATTTCAACATATAACGGAAATATATATGCGGGATTCAGGGCCCTGCAGGAACATGTGGCCTTTAATATACCCACAGCAGGGATGGAAAAAACAGCAATGCAGGAAGTGTGGGATATAAGAGTGTACAATACCGGGAACAATATCTGGCTTTGCGACTTTACTTCTATATTGAATTGCGCTACCGGCAGCCCTGTTACACTGAAAGAATACCGCTACGGCGGATTCGGCTTCAGGGCTACGGAAGAATGGAATAATGCCAACAGCAAAGTGCTTACATCCGAAGGTAAAACACGGGAGGAAGCGGATGCATCTACCGCCCGATGGTGCATGATTGACGGCGACCTGGAGAAGGGACACGCCGGCATTTTATTCATGAGCTACCCGGCTAATTACAATTTCCCCGAACCTATGCGGGTTTGGCCTGTAGATGCTAATAAAAGAGGTGATGTGTTCTTTAGCTTCAGTCCAACGCGCAATAAAGACTGGCCGCTTCAACCACAAAAAAACTATGTGCTGAAATACAGGATGCTGATCTATGATGGAGCCATAACACCGCAGCAGGCGGAAGAAGCATGGAAAAGCTTTGCGCATCCGCCGGAGGTGAAGGTGGAGAAATTATAATTTGAAATTTGAGATCTGAAATTTGAGATTGAGATGCAGGTTTGCGATGGAAATGTGAGAATTTGAAAATGGGGAGTCCTAACAGGTTTTGAAAACGGGAGAATTTGAAATATAAAAATATGACTAAAAAAAGCTTACTATTAATTGCATGTGTGTGCCTGGCATTATTTGCTGCAGCGCAAAACAAATCAAAGGGTGGCGCCAAAGTGAACTGGAAAAAAGTAAATGTGCTGGTATATACAAAAAACGGAAACGGCTATGTGCATGAGAACAGGGCAGCCGGTGTAGCTGCCATCCAGCAACTGGCAAACCAGTATGGCTTTTCTGTAACGGTATCTGAAAACCCCGCCGACTTTACGGAATACAATTTAAAAAAATATAGCCTTATCGTATTCAACAATACCAATAACGATGTTTTTGATACCGATGAGCAGAAAGTAGCGCTGATGCGCTATGTGCAGGCAGGCGGCGGATTTGTGGGCATTCATTCCGTAACCGGAACGGAAAGAAACTGGCCCTGGTTCAAAAGATTGGTAGGCGGCACTTTTGTTAAGCATGCCAAACATCAGAAATTTAAAGAAATCGTTATTGATCCCAATCATCCTTCCACTTCGTTTTTACCCCGCATCTGGGAACGCGATGATGAATGCTATTATGTAAAAGAAGTGAATCCCGACCTGCACGTGCTGGTAGTGCACGACTTGAGCAGCGTGGAAGATACGGATAAGCCCACATTTTACGGCGAAACCTTCCCTTCGGTGTGGTGTCACCAGTTCGATGGGGGCAGGCAATGGTATACTTCATTAGGACACGATATTGCTACCTACGCTACGGCCGAATTTCAACAACATATTATGGGCGGCATTATATGGGTTGTTGACAGTAATAAACCTTTGGACTATTCAAAAGCAAGAGCAGCAAGCCCCGGCGATCCCCTTCCCTATTGAAGCGTGAAGGAAAGCCTTATAATAGAAAGAACAATGTGTACCTGTGTGGCCTATGATCCTATGTGTTAAAAGAATACATTTAAACACACAGGCACAGTAGAAACACAGGAACACAATAGAAGAAACAAAAGCCCTGTGTACCTG
>NZ_DAOMQT010000016.1:0-60142 GCF_035445465.1 Agriterribacter sp. | reverse complement strand
TGTGTTAAAAGAATACATTTAAACACATAGGCACAGTAGAAACACAGGAACACAATAGAAGAAACAAAAGCCCTATGTGTACCTATGTGGCCTATGATCCTATGTGTTAAAAGAAGAAGGAAAAACACATAGGCACAGTAGAAACACAGGAACACAATAGAAGAAACAAAAGCCCTGTGTACCTGTGTGACCTATGATCCTATGTGTTAAAAGAAGAAGGAAAAACACATAGACACAGTAGAAACACAGGAACACAATAGAAGAAACAAAAGCCCTATGTGTACCTATGTGGCCTATGATCCTATGTGTTAAAAGAATACATTTAAACACATAGGCACAGTAGAAACACAGGAACACAAATAATATATGAATAAAAGCCATTAATAAAAAACCAGTTATCATGAGCAGAAAAAAAACAGTATCCTCCAGAAGAAATTTCATCAAAAACACCTTAAAAGGTACGGCAGGAGCCGCTATGCTGGCCAATATACCTTCTATAGTGCCTGCATCGGTATTGGGAAAATATGCGCCTTCTAATCGTATAAATGTGGGCGCTATCGGCACCGGAAGGATAGCACGCGACTGGGACATTCCCGGCGTAATAAAGCAGGATAGCGCAAGGATACTGGCCGTATGCGACTTAGACAGCAACAGGGTGCAAAGCGCTAAAAAATTAATAAATGATTATTATATAAAAAAAGGGCAGTCGGGCTACAACAGCACAAAAACCTATGAACACTACGAAGAGCTGTTAGACAATAAAGACTTAGATGCCGTAATTATTGCAACGCCCGACCACTGGCATGTGCTCCCCGCCATTCATGCCGTACGGGCAGGCAAACACGTGTATATGGAAAAGCCCGCTTCCCTGTGCATCAGCGAGGGGAGGATACTGAGTGATGAAGTGCTGAAATCGGGACGCATACTACAGGTGGGCAGCCAGCAACGTTCAATGCCGCAGTTCAGGAAGGCCTGTGAGCTGGTACGCAACGGGCGAATTGGAAAATTACATACCATTTATGTTGGGCTTCCTATAGACAAACCGGAAGAAAGCACCGTGGAAAAGGAAATGCCGGTTCCACCAAACCTGAATTACGAAAAATGGCTTGGCGCCACACCTTATGTTCCCTACACCGAAAAATTAGTGCACCCTCAAAAAGATTTTTCCCGTCCCGGCTGGCTGCGCTGCGAGCAGTTTGGCGCAGGCATGATCACGGGATGGGGCGCCCATCATTTTGATATTGCCAACTGGGGCATGGGAACGGAAAATACCGGCCCTGTTGAAATATCAGGCACTTCAGACTGGCCGGCCAAAGAAGCCTTATGGGATGTACACGGCAACTATAAAACAGAAACGCTTTTTGCCAATGGTGTAAAAGTATTGGCCAGCAATTCCTATACCAACGGAGTAAAATTTGTAGGATCAGAAGGATGGATCTTTGTGGCACGCGGTAATTATTCCGTAACGGCCAGCGATCCCGATTCAAAGAACAAGAATGCAAAGGCATTAGATGCCAGTGATCCTAAAATACTGACATCCGTTATTGGCGAAAATGAGATTCATCTTATTGACAGTAAAGATCATCATGCCAACTGGCTGAACAGCATTATTACGGGAGCTCCCCATATTGCGCCAATAGAAGCCGGTCACCGGGCCTGCTCGGTTTGCCTGCTGAACCACAGCGCTATGAAGCTGAACCGGAAATTATACTGGGATCCTGTAACCGAGCGGTTTAAAAACGATGATGAGGCCAATGCCATGCTGGTGCGCTCACAAAGATGGCCGTACCAGATTGAAAAGGGATTTAATGTAAGAACGATGATATGACAATGTGAAAAATGTGGAAGTGTGAGAAATGTGGCAATTTGAAAATGAGAGAAGGGTAACCTGTCAGGACTGACGCGTTGCTTTGTTGCTGAGCAGTTCTAACAGGTTTTTGGAATGGGAGAATCTGAAAATGAGGGAAGGAGAAAGAGCGTGAGATTTGAGATTTTCTGAATTTGAATTTATTTGGTTCTTGTTATTTGGTTCTTGTTATTTGGTTCTTTTGTATTCTTTCGATTTCGGACTTCCGGCTTCGGATTTTATTAAATTATATTATGCAAAGATATACTACCATATTATTTTCGGCTTTAATGATAGGAGCAACAGCCTGCCAGTCTGCAGGCGATAAAAAAGATAACGGAACAAAAGACAGCAGCATGGTTAAACTGCTTACACTCGATCCCGGGCATTTCCATGCCGCGCTGGTACAAAAAGTGAGCTATCCCGGCGTTGATACTACCGTTCATGTGTATGCGCCGGATGGACCTGAGCTGCAAGCTTACCTTAACTTAGTGAAGCAATACAATCAAAGAGCGGATAATCCTACGCACTGGAATGAGCAGGTATATACGGGAAACAATTTTGCTGAAAAAATGCTGGAAGAAAAGAAAGGCAACGTAGTGGTATTGTCGGGCAACAACCGCTTAAAAACAGATTATATACAAAGAGCTGTGGCGGCAGGGTTGAATGTGCTGGCAGACAAACCCATGGCCATTAACAGTACTAATTTTACCAAACTGGTAGAGGCATTTGACGGCGCGGGAAAGAAAAATGTGCTCCTTTATGATATTATGACCGAGCGTTCGGAAATTACCAACATCCTGCAACAGGAGCTGATACACCAGCCGGGACTGTTCGGCGAACTAACAAAAGGAACGGAAAAAGACCCGGCTGTAATGATTGAAAGCGTGCATTACTTTTATAAAAACGTTTCAGGTAAACCCCTGGTGAGGCCCGAATGGTTTTTTGATGCAGCACAACAGGGCGATGCCATAGCAGACGTAGGCACGCACTTGGTTGACCTGGTGCAGTGGCAATGCTTTCCCGGCATATCACTCGATTATACGAAAGATATTCAGATCCACACCGCCCGTGTTTGGCCAACGCCTTTAACCTTATCGCAGTACGCATCCATTACAGGTAAGGATGCTTACCCGGAGTATTTGAAACCGGATATCGTTAAGGATTCCATTTTAAACACGCACGCCAACGGCGAAATGAATTATACGTTAAAAGATATTCATGTTAAGATCATTGCCCGTTGGGATTATAAAGCCGCAGAAGGCGGCGATACCCATCATGAGATCATAAAAGGTACGAAAGCCACGCTGGAAATAAGACAGGGGAAGGCAGAAAATTACAAACCCGTTCTCTACATTATGCCTTCCGGCAGCACGCAGGAAGATTTTGGCGCAGCAGTGCAACAGGCTATAACAACCATTGCCGCAAAATACCCGGGTGTAACAGCCGAAAAGCAGGGAAATGAATGGAAAGTGATCATACCCGCGTCATACGATGTAGGGCACGAAGCCCATTTTGGACAGGTGATGGAAAGGTATTTACAATACATCAAAGAAGAAAAGCTTCCGGAATGGGAAGTGCCCAATATGATAACTAAATATTACACTACAACTAAAGCACTGGAAATAGCAACGAAAAATTAACTGCTTTTAGCCTGGCATAAATAACAATAGCAACTTTAAAGGACGGCCCGAAAAAAACAATTTAACGTGCCGCAGGGCGGAGCATTGCCCATAAAAACAGGTTAAGTAAAAGACGAATAATATTGATCTAACTACTTTTTATGACAACAACCAATAAGTTTAATCTAACTGGCAAAAAAGCATTGATCACCGGCGGCAGCAGGGGGCTGGGATTTGCTATTGCAAAAGCATTTATTGAATACGGCGCCGAAGTGATCATTACAGGAAGAAATAAAGCTCACATGAATAAAGCATGTAAGGCACTGGGAGAAAAGTGTATAGGGCTGATTTTCGATCTTAAAGACTTAGGACGCATAGGAACATTTGTTTCAACCGTAGAAAAAGAACATGGTGACATTGACATACTGGTAAACAATGCCGGTATCCATCTTAAAAAGGATGCGCTGGAAGTGAGTGATGAAGCATATGAAGAAGTGATCCGCATTAACCAGCAGGCGGTATTTGCCCTGAGCCGGGAGTGCGCAAAAAAAATGGTGAAACGAAAAAAGGGTGTGATCATTATGGTGAGTTCCATGGCATCGCAATATGGCATACCAAAAGTAATTGCCTACACGGCGGCAAAATCAGCAGTAGAAGGAATGACACGTGGCTTAGCGGTAGAGCTTTCTCCGTTGGGCATAAGAGTAAACTGTATAGCGCCGGGCTTTATAGAAACGGATATGTCGTCCAAAGCGCTCAATGGCGATAAAGAAAGAAAGCAACGGGTATTATCACGCACACCAATGGGCAAACTGGGAACACCGGAAGACATAGCACATGCGGCCGTGTATTTATCATCTGATGCGGCAGGATACATTACCGGCATCGTGCTGCCCGTAGACGGGGGTAATGCTATTGGGTTTTGAGCTATCGGCTTTCAGCCCTGGGCTTTCAGATTGAAGATGCAGGTTACAAGTTGCAGGTTTGTATTCTTTCGGATTTCGAAATTAAAACCTTCGGATTTGAAATTGATTCAGGTTACAGGGAAATACGACCATAGTAAATACATATTCATTCAAATAAAAAACAATAGGAATACTGTTAACTGAGAAAAGCACCAAACCGAAACAGATTATTAATAACTAACAAAACTTGCTATTATGAAGGAGAGAAAACTTCGCAGGTTACCGGTGCTTTTATGCATCCTCCTGCTTTGCCAGTGGCAAACCACGCTCGCACAGAACATTACGGTGCAGGGCAGGGTAACCACGGCCGACCGGCCCAATGGCGTTTCCGGAATTTCTGTTACCGTTCAGGGTACCACCAATGGTACTACCACCAATGATGAAGGCAGATTCCGCTTAACGGGAGTACCCGGCTCCGGGAGCCTTGTATTTTCATCCATAGGTTTCAAAACGCAAACCATAGCGGTAAAAAGACAATCAACCATTGACGTTGAACTGGAAGCAGCAGAAGCTTCCCAGTTAGACCAGATCGTAGTGATCGGCTACGGCACTACCAAAAAGAAAGACCTTACAGGAGCTGTGTCTTCAGTAAAAGCTACCCAGCTGGAAAATGAACGGCCCGCATCCATCCAGGATATTTTACGTGGAAATATCCCGGGTTTGAATATTGGCTTCACCGCTTCTCCAAAAGGGGATGCATCACTGGAGGTAAGAGGTAAAAACACTTTGAATGCAGGCTCCAGCCCACTTATTGTATTAGATGGAATTATTTATTATGGCGCCCTGGCCGACATTAACCCCAATGATATTGAAACCATTGACGTATTGAAAGATGCAAGCTCTGCAGCCGTATATGGCGCTAAAGCGGCAAGTGGCGTAATTCAGGTTACCACTAAAAAAGGTAAAACAGGCAAACCTGTTATTAACTTTAATGCCAGCACAGGTCTTGCCACCATGAGCGTTAATGAAAGAGTATACAACGCCGAGGAGTTTTTATATACCTGGAGAAGAAATGCGCAATACAGTACAAACATTAATGCAAAGCCTTACCAGTTCGATGATCCCCGACAACTACCATCGAACATACCTGTAGCCGACTGGCTGGCTTACGATAATTCTAATCCCACTGCCGACCCTCTTACCGTTTGGCTGCAAAGGTTAAACCTGCAGCCGGTTGAAATTGCCAACTACAAAGCCGGGCGTACCCAAAACTGGTACGACATGATGTTCCACAATGGGCAACGCCAGGATTATAATATAAGCCTTTCCGGAAGGCAGGACAGGATAAGCTATTACTGGTCTATGGGCTATATGAAAAACGAAGGCGTTGTAGTGGGTGATGATTATAATGTAGTGCGTACCCGCATCAATATAGATGCTAAAGTAACGGATTTTTTAAGTGTGGGTACCAATACACAGTTTAGCGTAAGAGACGAAAGCGCCGTACCTGTAGACTGGGCATTGATTACAGCCAATTCACCATGGGGTTCTTTCTGGAACAACGATTCAACCGATTATCGCTACAGACCCAACGATGAAGCCAGCGGCGGAGCAAACCCCTTCGCCGTTCCAAAATACACCGACCGCCTGAAAAAATATTATACCCTCAATTCCAGTATCTATGCAAAAGTTTCATTGCCATTTGATATAAAATACCAGGTGAACTTTACACCACGGTTTGAATGGTACAATTATTTTAACGGGCAATCTTCAAAGTACCAGGACTGGACAAATGTTGGAGGTATTGCAACAAGGGAAAACCGTAACATTTATCAATGGCAGGTAGATAACCTGTTAACATGGAGTAAAAACATTGGACGGGATCATCATGTAGATGTAACCTTACTGGCCAATGCAGAAAAATACCAGGTATGGCGTAATAAAGTAGTGGGCACGGGTTTTCAGCCCAGTGATGTACTGGGTTACCACAATATGGGAGCCGCAACCATTACTGTTCCCTGCAATACCTGCGTATACAGCGACGAGGGCGATGGCACCCAGTTTGGAGATGAGGTGAGCACTGCAGATGCATTAATGGCACGTTTATTTTACTCGTATAAAGACCGCTACATGCTAACCTTAACAGCAAGGCGCGATGGTTACTCGGCATTTGGGCAAAGCAACCCAAGAGCTACTTTCCCTTCGGCAGCAATAGGCTGGGTTTTTAGTGATGAGCCCTTCCTGAAATCGGGATGGCTGAACTATGGCAAATTAAGAATAAGCTACGGGCTTAACGGCAACAGAGATATCGGCAGGTATGTCGCACTCGCAGATTTACAAACCGGTAAATATTTGCATGTGCTACCTGACGGAACTATCCAGCAGGTTTCACAGTTATATGTAAACAATATGCAGAACAAACTACTGAAATGGGAAACCACTACCGCCTTTAATGTAGGACTTGATTTTGCCCTGCTCAACAACAGGATAGACGGGAGCATTGATGTGTACAAGAGCAAAACAAATGATCTGCTTGTAAAGCGAACTCTTACCGATGTCACGGGCTTTGATATCGTTTGGGATAATCTTGGTCAGGTTGATAATAAAGGAATAGAAATAGGGCTCAATTCCAGGAATATTCAAAGAAATAATTTTACCTGGAACACGTCATTGAACTTTTCTTTGAACCGCAATAAAATTGTGCATCTGTATGGCTCTAAAACAGATATAAAAGATGCCAACGGAAATATTATTGGAGAGAAAGAATCGGACGACGAGACAAATAAATGGTTTATTGGACAACCCTTAGACGTTGTATGGGATCAAAACGCATTAGGCATCTGGCAAACCGCTGAATTTGACCAGGCACGTGCATATGGTGTTTATCCGGGCGATTTTAAGATCAAAGATGTAAACAATGACGGTAAGTATACCGATGCCGACAGGGAGTTCCTGGGCTATACCGAGCCACGCTTCCGGTGGACACTACGCAATGAATTTACTTTTTTTGAGAATTTTAGTTTCTCATTTATGATGTATTCCTACTGGGGCCATATGGCCACCTATAACCAGGCAAAGAACAGGAGCAATGCATTCCCAGATCGTGTGAACTCATATGCATTTCCATTCTGGACAGCCGACAATCCAACAAACGATTACGCACGACTGGCTTCTAATGACGGCAGTGCGAGTTACAGCGTGTACCGCAAAAAATCATTCATCCGCTTAGACAATGTGGCACTCGCTTATTCGGTTCCTAAAAACCTGCTGAGAAGGATCAGCACTGAGGATCTGAAGTTCTTTTTCACAATCAAAAATGCAGCAATGTATGCACAGCAATGGACCTACTGGGATCCGGAAAACAGTGGACCCACACCGCGGATATATACATTGGGCTTGAATCTTACTTTATAGAACAAAGCTCAAAGTAGCAGTGAGCACCATATCCAATCACTACATAAATATCAGAAAAATGAAAATTTTATATAAACCTGCACTATCCATAATGGCAATTGCAACAATTGCATTGACGGCTTCGTGCAAGAAAGACTTTTTAATACCCAAACCACAATCTTTTTATACTCCCGAAAATACCTTCAACACGCCCGAAGGGTTAAAAAGTTCGATAATAGCCTGCGAACGCAATTTGCGTTATGAATGGTTTGGCGATGGCGCTCCCATTATTACCCAACTGATCTTTTCGGAAATGGCCGTTGAAGGCACAACAGACAAATCGGGACCGGCACAGGATCTGAATTTACAGATCACGCCCACCACACAGTTAAACCATGTAGATTATAACCGGATCGGATGGTACTGGCATGAGGGTTATAAGGGCATCAAATACGCCAATACGGCCATATCTTATATTGATCAGCCCACATGGAAATCGGAAGAAGAAAAAAACGCGGTATTGGGAGCGGCTTATTTTCACAGGGCTTACAGGTATTATATGCTCACCAATGAATTTGGTGATATTCCTGCCATAATGAAGGAAGTAACAGCGCCCAAACTTGATTTTTACTCTGTTAAACGCGAAGTGATCCTTCAAAGAATGAAGCAAGACCTGGAATTCGCGGAACAATGGGTTCCTGCAAAAACCAATGGAGGAGAAGTTACAAAAGGAGCCGTAAGCCATTTACTCACCAAAGTGAACCTTGCATTAGGAAACTTCGATGACGCCATTGTATCGGCCAGCCGTGTTATAGATGGTGGTGTACATGCCCTGATGACGCAACGATTTGGCGTGGATAAGGATGATGCTTCTAAAAATGTAGTATGGGATCTTCATCGTCCGCTTAATAAAGCAAGGGCAGAAAACACTGAAGCCTTAATGCTGGTTATAGACAGGAACGGGTATAAAGACAATGGCGATTTCGCCGGTGGCGGTTCTACCATGCGGCAGGCCGTACCTTATTGGTTTTCCAATAACATAATAACGCCCAACGGCAACAGGGGAACAACGGATGCATTAAAGAAGAACAACGCGGCTATTGACTATGACCAGGCTACTGATTTCGGCAGGGCTATAGGACGTTGCCGGGCTACCTGGTACAGTACACATACCTTATGGGACGATCCGAACGATCTGCGCCATGCGCCGGGTAACTGGATGCGGATGGAAGACCTGGTATACAACAACCCGGCATTAAAAACAACCACCCCAGATCCGTATTACGGAAAACCATTGCAGCTCTACAATTCTTCCGGAGGTATTCTTTGTGCTGATACCATCAGAAGCTGGTTCGACTGGCCGCATTACAAGCTATATATTCCGGATATTGAAAACGCAACCCCCAGCGGCGGACATACGGACTGGTATGTTTTTCGCCTGGCAGAAACCTATTTGCTGAGAGCTGAAGCATATTTCTGGAAAGGACAAAACGATCTTGCCGCGGAAGATATCAATAAGATACGGGTACGCGCAGGCGCAGAACCCATAACGGCAGCAGATGTAAATATCGGCACCATATTAGATGAACGCGGCAGGGAATTGTATTACGAAGAACCACGCAAGGTTGAGCTTACACGGATATCGTATTTGTTTGCCCAAACAGGAAAAACGGCCTATAACGGTAAAACCTATAACCTGCAAAACTTCTCTACCGATAATTTCTTTTATGACAGGATCATGGAGAAGAATAATTTTTACAATAAAGGCGTGGTAACCAATCACGGCGACAGGTATACGATGAGCCCTTACCATGTACTTTGGCCGATACCCCAGAACGCTATAAACAGTAATGTAGAAGGCACTTTAAATCAAAACGAAGGATATGATGGCTTCCAGAATAATGTGGCGCCATTAACGGAAATACCAACGGAATAATTCCAGGACTCCTGATTATACTGAAAAGCGGAAGATCAAATCTTTCGCTTTTCACTTTTTAACGTATATTTCCGCATAAGGTATCGAAGGGGCTGTCTCAAAAGGGCCGGTTACAGAAGATATGCCACTAAGACACAAAGTCCTGATCTTCAGATTTTATTTTCTTCGTGCCTTTGTGACTTCGTGGCAAAATATCAATGTCTTCGTTCGTGTCTGCACGAACCAGCTTCTTCTATCTTCCGTTTCGCGGTAACACAAACCGGGATGCTGATTAAATTTAATATATGGCTATAAACAACAATAATATGCATATCAAACAATTACAACAAACATGGCGCTGGTTTGGTCCTAATGATCCTGTAAGTCTCCGCGATATTAAGCAGGCAGGTGTACAGGGCATTGTTACCGCGCTGCACCACATTCCTCACGGGGAGGTATGGACGAAAGAAGAGATCAATAAAAGAATTGATGAATTGAAAGCGGGGGGCTTTGAATGGAGTGTAGTGGAAAGCCTTACCGTGCACGAAAACATCAAAACACGCAGCGGCAATTATGTGGAGCTGATTGAAAAATATAAGCAATCGCTCGCCAACCTCGCTGCCTGCGGCGTAAAGATCATTACCTATAATTTCATGCCGGTAAACGACTGGACAAGAACAGATATTAATTATACCATGCCTGATGGCTCAAAAGCGCTTTATTTTAACTGGAGCGACCTGGCGCTTTTTGATGTGCACATTCTGCAAAGAAAAGACGCCGAAAAAACGTATCCGGCCGCTATCATTGAAAAAGCAGCCCAAAAAAACAATACCTACACTTCAGCCGAAAAAGAAGAACTGGTAAATACTATTTTATTCGGCATCCCCGGGGAAGAAAGACGTACAACGGAAGGAATGAAAAAAGAGCTGGAAAAGTATAAGGATATAAACCGTGTGGCACTGAAAAGCAACCTCGCCTGGTTTTTACAGCAGGTAGCGCCGCCGGCGGCTGAGCTGGGTATTCAGTTAGCTATCCATCCGGACGATCCTCCTTTTGATATACTGGGCCTGCCACGGATTGTTTGTTCTCAAAAAGACCTGGAAGATATTGTTTCGTATTCAGAAGCTCCGTCCAACGGTATCTGCTTCTGTACAGGGTCGCTGGGCGCCAACCCCGCCAATGACCTGCCGGCAATGATCAAAGCGCTGGGCACCCGCATCCACTTTGCGCATTTACGCAATACACAAAGAGACGGGGAGGGAAACTTTTATGAAGCAGATCATCTTGATGGTGATACGGATATGTATGCTGTAATGAAAGCCCTGCTCACCATTCAGCAACAGGCTACCCACCCCATACCCTTCCGTCCGGATCATGGTCATCAAATGCTGGATGACCTGGATAAAACCACTAACCCCGGCTATTCTGCCATTGGCCGTTTGCGCGGACTGGCAGAATTGCGCGGACTGGAGCTGGGCATCATAAAAGGTGTGCATTTTAATTAGAAAAAAACATATACAAAAGTATTGCAATTGTTTGATTTTAAAGTTTTTGCAGGAACAGCATGATTCTTCTTCGTAAAAAAAATTAACATTTTATACCCACTTTACGGTATTGATACCGGCTAAAAATGGCCGTATCTTCATAGTTACAATGACAGTAAGCGGTGTGCCCGGAACAGGTTCTCGCTGCAGCAAAGGATTTTAAAATTGAACCCATGCAGTATGCCTCTCCTGAGGTAAGCTATTCAACATATATGGTGGGTTAGTGTCAATCAACTTCAAGTACAACCTCCTTACACAGGAGGTTGTAGCTTTTTACAGCTATCGTATGCGCGCTTTCTCTTAATAAAAATGTAAATTCCCCATCCATTTATACGAATTAGCTAATTTGCCCCATATTTTACCGTGAATGATATGAATTTTACCGCCGAATGGATCAGTTACGACAGCACCAACGCTTTTTCTGCTTTGGCTATTGATTACCTGCACCAGCATACATCATTACAACCCTTCTATCAATATACACCCGACCTGCAGGGAATTGCAGGAGCTATTGACGCAAGAAAGGCATTCAGTACCGATCGCACAATCCTGGTTGCGGCTCTTAAAACGCAATATGAAGGAATAGCCGCTTCGGCAAAAGTAAAAGCCAATATAGAAAAATTAGCATTCTCCAATACGTTTACCGTATGCACTGCGCACCAGCCCAACCTGTTTACCGGCTATCTTTATTTTATATACAAAATTGTGCACGCTATTAAGCTGGCCGATGAACTGAATACCGCGTTCCCGCAAAATCATTTTGTTCCGGTATATTATATGGGCAGTGAAGACAATGACCAGGAAGAGCTCAACCATATTTTTTTAAACAATGAAAAGCTGGTATGGGAAACCCGTCAAACAGGCGCAGTGGGCAAAATGCATACAAAGGGGTTGGATGCTTTGATCCATCGCATCAGCGGGGAACTGGGCGTACTGGAGCATGGACAGCAACTGGTTGCACTGCTAAAAAGCTGTTACTGCCAGTCTTCCACCGTGCAGGAGGCTACATTAAAGTTAGTGAACACCTTGTTTGAATCGTATGGACTGGTAGTGCTGATTGCCGATGACGCGGCCTTAAAAAAAGCAATGACAGGGGTATTTGAAGACGATCTTTTCAGGCATACACCCGCAACCATTGTTACACAAACAGCGCAACAGCTCGCCGCTGCCTATCATGCCCAGGTTAATCCCAGAGACATTAACCTGTTCTATATGAAAGGCAGTACCAGGGAAAGGATCATTAAAACCGGCGATGGTTTTACAGTTAATAATACAGACATCTGCTTTTCTTCTGCAGCCATCTCAGATGAATTGCATGCGCATCCCGAAAGGTTCAGTCCTAATGTGGTATTGCGTGGCTTATACCAGGAAACCATTTTACCCAATGTGGCATTTATAGGAGGAGGTTCCGAAATCGCTTACTGGCTTGAGCTAAAAGATATGTTCACGCATTATGGAGTGCCCTACCCTGTGCTGCTGCTGCGCAATTCTTTTTTGATAGCAGAAAAAAAAATGGGGCAGCTCATGGATAAGCTCAACATTGCTGCCGAAGCGCTTTTTAAAGAGGAAGCCCTGCTGCTGAATAATATCGTCAGATCCCGGAGCAGCCTGCAGTTAACGCTTGAAAAGGAAACACATCAGTTAGCAGCATTGTATAAGCATATCGGAACGGTTTCACAGCGGGTTGATACAACCCTTACACAGCATGTGAACGCGCTGGAAACAAAAGCGGTAAAAGCACTGAAAAGCTTAGAAAAGAAAATGCTCAGGGCCGAAAAGAAAAGGTATACCGTGCAAAGTGTTCAACTGCATACATTAAAATCGGCTTTGTTTCCGCGTAACACCCTGCAGGAAAGGGTTGAAAATATACTGCCTTATTATGCCCGTTACGGACCATCGTTCATTGATATGTTGTATGCGCATGCTCCCACCTTCGATAAAAAATTTGGCGTATTAAGAGAAGCGTAGACAGGTTGCAAGTTACAGGTTTCAAGGTTGAAGGTTGAAGGAATTCCCTGCAACCTTCAACCTTGTAACATGCAACCTTCCCACCTCTCACTTCTCACTTCTATATCTTATTCTGATATATCTTATTCTGAAACAGGAGCAGCTTTTCCGGATAAATTAAAATTGCCGGATGCGGCTATCGCATTAAACCCGCCCTGTATATCTACAAGGTTGTGGTATCCCCTGGAGCGGAGAATAGAATTAAAGATCATGCTCCTGTATCCACCGGCACAATGCACATAAGCGGTTTTATTTTTATCTACCTCGCTGATATGATCATTGATATAGTCAAGCGCCAGGTTTTTTGAGCCGGGGAAATGCCCCGCGTTATATTCCTCTTCCCGGCGCACATCAATAATATTTAGTCCTGGTTGAGCTTTCATGCGACCGGCGAGTTCATCAACGGAAATACTTTCTATGCTATCCGTTTCCTTACCCGCTTTTTGCCATGCTGCTATACCTCCTTCTAAGTAACCGATCGCGTTATCATAGCCAACCCTTGCCAAACGGGTTACCACCTCTTCTTCCCGGCCTTCATCAGTTACCAGCAGTATATTCTGCTTAATATCAGTAATGAGGGCGCCTACCCAGGGAGCGAAGTTTCCGTCAATGCCTATATTTACAGAATTGGGTATAAAGCATTTTGCAAAATCCTGCGGTGAACGGGTGTCCAGCATTAACGCGCCTGTTTCATTAGCCGCCGCTTCAAAAGCCTCCGGGCTCAGCGCCTGTGTGCCTTGCTTCAGCACACTATCTATACTTTCATAGCCCTGCACATTCATCATCACGTTCTTGGGAAAATAAGCAGGCGGGGGCGTTAACCCTTCCGTTACCGCGGTAATAAAGGCTTCTTTATCCATAGGCTGAAGCGCATAGTTATACTTCTTTTGATTACCCAGCGTATCCGTAGTTTCCGTGCTCATATTTTTACCACAGGCCGAACCGGCGCCATGTGCGGGATATATAACAATATCATCCGGTAAAGGAAGAATCTTTTCATGCAGCGAGTTGTACAAATAACCTGCTAACTTTTCCTGGGTAAGCTCTTTGTTTATTTTTTGTGCCAGGTCAGGTCGTCCTACATCTCCAATAAACAGCGTATCACCGCTGAACAGGGCTTTTGCTTTACCTTTTTCATCCATCAGCAAATAACAGGCGCTCTCCATGGTATGCCCCGGCGTATGTATTACTTTAATAGTGGCATTGCCCAATGTAAAAATTTCGCCGTCTTTGGCTATATAAGCGTCAAATTCGGGCTGCGCCGTTGGACCATATACGATAGTTGCTCCCGTTTGGGCGGCCAGGTCTATATGACCGGATACAAAATCGGCATGAAAATGTGTTTCAAAAACGTATTTGATCTTGGCATTATCAGCTTCCGCCTTCCTGATATAAGGTTTCACTTCACGCAGGGGATCAATAATAGCCACTTCACCCTTGCTTTCAATATAGTATGCGCCCTGTGCCAAACAGCCTGTATATATTTGTTCTACTCTCATGCCTTAAATTTTATATTGCTGCAAAGATACTTCAAAATACCAAGCCCGGAGGAAGGCCAAGAATCAGGTAAAAGACAAAGCCGGAAGCCGGAACTTCGAAATCCGAAGCGAAATGCAACAGTAAACCACAAACGATAAACTAAAAACTAAAGAAGTGAAAGAAGGAGCGTTCATTCTGTGGTTAGCGGTTACGCTCCTGACACCTGACAGCTATCTTACCCCCACAATATCATTACTTCCTGCACAATAATATACATGCCCATCACAAGCACAAACCATCCGAACCCTCTTTTTAATTTTTCCGAAGGTATCTTTTTGGCTAACTGAGCGCCGATGAGGATGCCAACAGAAGCAATTGCCGTTATGCATAATAAAAAGAACCAGTCAATGACGTAATGCCCCAGGTCGCCGGTAAAGCCTACAAGCGAATTGATAGCTATAATAAATAAAGAAGTGCCAACGGCTTCCTTCATAGGGAGCTTTAACAGCAATACCAAAGCCGGTATAATAAGGAAGCCTCCGCCTGCACCTAAAAAACCGGTTACACATCCAATACCCAGTCCAAATAACCCCAGATGAAAATAATCCTTACTGCTCCGGACTGTGGGGGTTTTAGCTGAAGGCGCAGCCGTTTTCTTAAGCATTGACACCGCGGCAGCCAGCATCAGCACTGCAAATAATATCATGGTAAGCACCGATTTGGTGATCTCCAGCCTTCCGGCAGTCCAAAGCTGTTCAGGAATATGCGGCACAACGTACCTTCGTACAAAGAACACCGTTGCAGGTGATACGATACCCAGCGGCAAAGCAAGGTTAAGGCTTGCCTGTCCTTTTCTAAAACTATCGAATGCTCCGAGAAGACTGGTAGTTCCAACAATAAAAAGGGAATAGGAAACGGCGATAACAGGCGGCAACCTGAACACATATACCAATAGCGGCACCGTTAAAATAGAACCGCCACCACCTATGAGTCCAAGTGATACACCAATTAAAACAGCCGTAATATATCCAATGAGTTCCATCTTTAAGTTGTTGCAAAAGTAGGGTTTTAAGATGATCAGGTATGAGGTTTCAGGTATGAAGTATGAGGCAAAAAATTTTTTAACGATACGCAATGACACACTTCCATTAAAGCATAAAATGATTTGCCGCCACGCATAAATGATTTGGGTAAAACAGAAATTAGCATTAACATTGAATCCTTTTTTAAATATGAAGTATAGCCTTCCCGGAAAAAACAATGGGTTGCGCGGCCCGGCATCTGTTTTTTTTGCTTTATTATTTTTTATCTCCACGCCCTCCAATGCGCAACACATGGCTGATACCGCTATGCTACGGCTTCAAAAAACCAATGCTGTAAACATATATTACCAGGCACTGCAGCAACAGTCCGGCTTGTATAACGGCAGTGAATATGTGCAATACACCCACCTTTTAAAAGAAGGCCACCCCTATTTTGATACTTCCGTTTTAACCAACGGCAGGGTATATTACGACAGGATGGTATACAGCAACGTTCCCATGTTGTACGATATCATTAAAGATGAACTCATTATCCAGCATTATAATAAAGTATTTTTGGTGCAGCTTATCCGCAGTAAAATTGATTCCTTTTATATACACGGGCATTACTTTTTACACCTGGGAAGAGACAGTATTACGGAAGGAAATATACAGGAAGGTTTTTACGACAGGTTGTACGATGGAAAAATAAAACTATATGCTAAAAGAAATAAGTTCATCCAGGAATCTATTCCGGATATGGCGGTAGTAAGAAAAGTATACCAGAAAGACAGGTATTTTCTTTTCAGGGATGGCACATACCATGATGTTTATACGGAATCATCTATATTAAAATTGCTTAAAGATGAAAGAGCGGCATTAAAGCAGGCATTGAAAAATCAGAAGATCAAATTCAGGAAAAACCGTGAATATGCGATGAAGCTGATGGCAGAACAATACGATGTATTAAACAGGTGATATGAAGCACATTTCTCTCCTTATCCTATTATTTTCTTTTTTCATACTGCTGTGCCCGGTCGTTCATGCCCAGCAAAGCCAATGGCCCGTTATAAACGGGGAGTTTAAAAACCTGGCGGCCAGCCGGTTCATCAACGAGCTGGAAATACAAACCGGTTATCATTTTTATTATGACACTACGGGGTTCGACAGCCTTACAGTAGATCTGATCATAAAAGACCAGCCGCTGCCGGAGGTGCTGAACCTCGCTTTTGCCCATACGGAGTATAAGCATACCCTATATAATAAAGCGGTTTTTATTACCAAAGGAACAACCATTGCCACCACATTGCCCGATGATTTTTTTGCCCGTAAAAGTAAAACGCCCGACACTGCGGCCACACCGGGTGACCTCCTTACCGATTTTGAAGAAGACACTAAACCTCAAATTGCCGCTTTGGAAAACAAATTATATGAAATTGGTATTAAAACACAGGGCACACTACAAGGCACCGCAAAATTAGCGGGCTATGTTCGTGATATCACAACAGGAGAACCTGTGCCCGGGGCCGCCGTATTTTCCGACAAGCTTAAAATTTCCGTAACCAGCGACCAGTTTGGCTATTATTCTATAACGCTGCCCAAAGGGCGGCACATGATTAATATACAAAGCCTCGGCAAAAAAGATACCTGGCGGCAGGTGATGCTATACGCAGATGGCAACCTGAATATAGATATGCGCGATCACATCCTGTCGCTTAAGGCTGTGGTGATCTCCGCTAAAAAAGCGGCTAATATCAACAGCCTGCAAATGGGGCTCGAAAAAGTAGATATCAGAACCATCAAACAAATTCCGGTAGCATTTGGAGAAGCCGATATATTAAAAGTGGTGCAAACGCTGCCGGGTGTAAAAACGGTAGGCGAAGCCAGCACCGGGTTTAATGTAAGAGGCGGGTCTGCCGATCAGAACCTTATTCTTTTTAATGATGCCACTATTTATAATCCTTCGCATTTCTTCGGTTTTTTCTCGGCTTTTAATCCTGATGTGGTTAGCAGCGTTGAATTATACAAAAGCAGCATTCCCGCTAAATACGGCGGGCGGCTGTCGTCGGTGCTGGATGTGGTTAGCCGCGAAGGCAATAAGAAAAAAATAACCGGCTCAGCGGGGATAGGACTTTTAACCAGCCGCATCAATGTTGAGGGACCTCTTCAAAAAGACAGAACCTCCTTTATTATTGGCGGACGTACAACCTACGCCAACTGGCTGTTACAGTATTTACCCAATGAATACAAACACAGTAAAGCCTCTTTTAATGATGTGAACCTGCTGATCAGCCACAAAATAAACGATAAAAATGACCTGTACCTAACGGGTTATTTAAGCAACGACCGCTTTAACCTGAACAGTGATACGGTATATGGATACGGTAATAAAAATATTTCGCTGAAATGGAAGCATGTATACAACAACAAGCTGCAAAGCTTAGTTACAGCAGGCTACGATGCTTATGGTTATAAAATTTACAGCGAGGAAAATCCCGTAAACGCGTATACCATGAAGTTTGACATCAATCAAACCAATTTCAAGCTGCATTTCAATTACTTTGTAAACTCCAAACATACCCTCGATTTTGGATTAAATTCCATCTACTATACCCTGCACCCGGGGTCATTTGGCCCACGCAATGAAAAATCACTGGTAGCGCCGGAGAAGGTTAATGCAGAACATGCACTGGAAAGCGCTGTATACGTAACTGAGAAATACAATATTACATCTGCCCTTTCCCTGCAGGCAGGCTTACGGTTTTCTTTATACAATTATGTTGGACCCAACACCGTATATCACTATGCACCGGGGCTGCCGAAAGAATTAAGCAATATAACAGATACCCTATCCTATGCCAAAGGAAAATTTATCAATAATTATAAGGGGCCGGAATACAGGCTTTCCCTGAGGTATGCTTTTACAGATAACTTTTCCGTTAAGGCCGGGTACAATTCCCTTCGCCAGTATATTCACATGCTTTCCAATACCACCGCTATGGCGCCAACAGATATATGGAAGCTCAGCGATCCCAACATTAAACCCCAGTACGGCGAGCAGGTTTCGGTGGGGCTGTATAAGAATTTTAAATCCAATACCATTGAAACTTCGGCGGAAGTATATTACAAAAGCATAAAGGATTACCTGGATTATAAGAGTGGCGCGGTGCTGGTATTAAATGAGCATATTGAAACAGATATGTTTAATACTTCGGGTAAAGCATATGGAGTGGAGCTGATGGTCAAAAAGCTAACAGGAAAGCTCAATGGCTGGATCAGCTACACATGGTCCAGAACCCTGCTTAAAATGAATGACCCTTCCATAGGAGAGGTTATTAATGACGGGGCATTTTACCCGGCTAATTACGACAAGCCGCATGAGCTGACTTTCATAGGTAATTACAGGTTCTCACACCGCTACAGCTTCTCACTCAATACTACCTACAGCACCGGCCGGCCGATTACGATACCCATAGGCAGGTATTATTACGAAGGAAGCATGAGGGCCTTATATTCAGACAGAAATGCTTACCGCATTCCGGATTACTTCAGGACGGATATTTCCCTGAACATAGAGGGCAATCACAAGGTGAAGCAAAAAATACATAATTCGTGGACGTTTGGCGTATATAATTTGTTAGGCCGAAAAAATCCCTACTCGGTATATTTTGTATCGGAGAACGGCGTGATTAACGGGTATAAGCTATCCATTTTTGGCGCCGCTATTATTTATGCCAATTTTAATATCAGGTTTTAATTTTTATTGCTCATGATTATTGAAGCCAAAATAAATAATGCGTGAATAGAAAAATATTGTCCATAAAAAAGGCTTGTTATGCAATAATCATTGCCGCTGCTATAACTGTGCCCGGCTGCAAAGAAAAATTTCCATTTCCTCAATCGGCGGTTGACAAAAACTACCTTGTAGTGGAAGGATTTATCAATAGCGGCAGCGACAGTACCCACATAAAGCTTAGCCGCACGCTTAAGCCAAACGACAGCGTGCCTGTTAAACCCGAACGCTCTGCCCTCGTTTTTATAGAAAGCGAAGATGGATTGCATTACCCGCTTGCTGAAACTGCGGCAGGTACCTATTCCGGAGCGCCGGTTAACCTGAACCCCGCGGAAAAATACAGGATCAGCATACAAACAACCAATGGTAAATCTTACTTTTCTGAATTTGTAGATGTAAAAACAACACCGCCTATTGACAGCATTAGCTGGGTAAGAGCAGAGAATGGTATTGACGTATATGCCAATACCCACGACCCGCAAAACAACACCCGCTATTATGCCTGGCAGTTTATGGAAACCTGGGAATTTCATTCCAATTATCCATCCTTGTGGGAATATATAGATGACAGTATGGTTAGCAGGAATAATACTTCCAGTTTGTATACCTGCTGGCAATCTGCAGCGTCTACCAGTATCCTGATTGGCTCATCCGCAAAACTCACCGGAGATGTTATTCACCGGGCGCCGCTTATTTTTATACCTGATGATTCCTGGAAACTGGGCGTAAAATACAGCATCAACGTAAAACAGAGAGCACTGAGCAGGGGCGCTTTTGAATATTTAGAAAAAATGAAAAAAAACTCGGAACAGTTGGGTAGCATTTTTGACCCCCAGCCTTCCACGAGCTCCGGTAATATATACTGCTCCGCCGACCCCAATGAAATGGTCATTGGCTATATGTATGCCAGTTCTGTTGTTGAGAAAAGAATATTCATTAACCGGGCAGAAGTGCCCGGCTGGCGGTACCGACTTTATTGCGAAATGATTACCATACCTAATATTAAAGACAGTCTTGATGCTGCCTTTGGAGGCAATGCTAATCTTGTTATAGATGAAGTACGGGAAGGAAGGGCTGTAGTAGGATACACGGGCTCTACCGGTTTGTGTATAGACTGTACCCGCAGGGGAACCAATGTAAGACCGGACTTTTGGCCATGATAACAATTCAGGTATAAGGTATGAGGTGTGGGGTATAAGGTATGGGGAAGAGAAAGATAAGTATATACGGGATTAAGCAACAGGCAGACACAGGAATATAAGTGACCAATAAGCATCTGTTTAGTGAAATAATAAAATACATAACCGGGAAACGGTAAACAGGATACCAGCCAACATGAACAAATATAAGCTTACCTTTTTTTTCCTTTTCATCCTGCTGCAAACGCATGGGCAAAATGCTGTAAATGACAGCCTGCAGCAGCAATTCGGCCGATATACGCAAAACGCCTTTTCCGAGAAGGTATATTTACATACCGACAGGAATTTTTATACCGCCGGCGAGATCCTCTGGTTTAAAGCCTATGTAACGGATGGAATGGTTAATTACCCTTCCGGCATAAGCAGGGTAGCGTATGCAGATGTTATTGACAGCCACAATAGGATCTTTCTTCAAACTAAAATTGAAATCAATAACGGGAATGGTAACGGTTCACTGTACCTGCCGGTAAACATGCCATCGGGTAATTATAAAATAAGAAGCTACACCAACTGGATGAAAAACGCCGGCGCCGCGTTCTATTTTGAGAAGGCTTTTACTGTGGTAAATGCACAGTCAACCGCCGGGCTAACGAATACCGATACTACCACTCAATATGATATACAATTTTTCCCGGAAGGTGGAAACCTCGTAAAAAACACGGAAAGCAAAATAGCTTTCCGCATGACGGATAAAAACGGCAAAGGCATACCCGCATTTACAGGCGTTGTAGTAAATGAAACCCATGATACGGTCGCCCTGTTCAGCCCTTCGCAATTCGGTATTGGATATTTTAATTTTACGCCCCGCGGCACAGGTATTTACAAAGCCTGCATTACTCTCCCCACAGGCAGCACAATAGTAAAGAGCATGCCGGCTGTACTGGAAGAAGGCTACACGATGAAGCTCCATAAAACAAACGGGCAGATCACAATAACTGTTTATTCACGCATGAAAGGAAATGCTGCGCCTGCAGTACAGCTTTTTGTCCACACCAGGGGTTCGGTAAAAACCGCACAAACCAAAACGATACAAAATGACAGCGTGGTTTTCGCCATTGCTGAAAAGATATTGGGAGATGGTATTACACATTTCACGGTGTTTAACAGTGCCGGGCAGCCGGTATGCGAAAGGCTATATTTCAAAATGCCCTCAGCACATTTGTCGGTTAACGCAAAAGCAAACGCACCTGCTTATGAAATGAGAAAAAAGGTAACGGTTAGCGTGAACAGTACGGATACGGATAACCGGTCTGTTGCAGCAAACATGTCGCTTGCCGTTTACAGGCTCGACTCACTTCAAACACCCGAACAGGCTGATATTTTCAGCTACCTGTGGCTAAGCGCCGATCTGAAAGGAACGGTTGAATCGCCTGCCTGGTATTTTAGTGGCGCCAACGGCACGGCAGAGGCTATGGACAACCTGATGCTTACCCACGGATGGCGAAAATTTGAATGGGGCCACATACAACAAAACCGGTTGCCTTCCCATACCTTTCTTCCCGAATATACCGGGCATATCATTACCGGTAAAATAACGGATTCGGCTACCCGAAAACCTTTGCCCTCGGTAGTTGTATACCTGTCCGTACCCGGCGATCACACGCAATACTATGCCTCCAAATCGGATGCTCAAGGGAATATCCTTTTTTATACCCGCGAAGTATATGGCCCCGGTGAAATCATTCTTCAGCCGGAAGGGTTTGATATAAGCGGTTATAACATTGAGATCAATACCCCGTTCCAGGATCCCTTCCCGGCAAAGCCATTACCCGGCCTGCAACTTTCAGACCACCTCAAAAACGCGATTGAGCAAAACAGCATCAACGCACAGGTACAACGAAATTTTTTGGCAGATCAGCTAAAAACCTACCGCCTTCCCCAAACTGACAGCACAGCATTTTATGGTAAGCCGGATGAAAAATACCTCCTTGACGATTATACCCGTTTTACTACGATGGAAGAAGTATTACGGGAATATGTATTGGGTGTGCTGGTAGGCAGGGCCAGGGGAAAATTTCACTTAAATGTATTTGACATGACGAATAACCGCCTGTTTAGGGAAAATCCTCTTGTTTTGTTAGATGGTGTGCCCGTGGAAGATATAGATCGTATCATGGGTTATGATCCGCTGAAAATAAGAAAGCTTGAACTGGTAAAAAGAAGATATTATTATGGCCCGCTGGTGGTAGACGGCATACTTAATTTTACTACCTACAAGGGAAACTTAGAAGCATTTGAAATGGACGACCGCGCCGTGATCCTTGATTACGAAGGCATGCAATGGCAGCGAACTTTTTATTCACCGCTATATGAAACGAAAGAGCAGGTGGCCAGCCGTTTGCCCGATTTCAGGAACCTTTTATACTGGTCGCCCGATGTAATAACAGGTAAAGACGGAGGTGCGGCAGTAACGTTCTTTACCGGGGATATAAAAGGAAAATACATAGGCATTATAGAAGGGATGAGTGCCGATGGTAAAACAGGCAGCGGTTCCTTTAGTTTTGAAGTAAAAGATAGTGATCAATAAAAGCGCTCCATATCCATTTTACTGGTTCGTGAAGACACGATACCAGGGCAGTGCTTCATAGTATTTTGCGGCTTTGCATTTACTGGCTCGTAAAGACACGAAACCATGGCGGACTATCTCCTTTTTGACACCCACTATTGCACAGCATCCATCAACCTTTTTTGAAATTATACCAGGAATTGGTATTTTTGAAGGAAATTGTAAGGGCGATGGCTAAAAATACATCTATACTTCTGGGAGCATATTTTGACAATTTCATCCAACACCAAATTCAAAGCGGACGCTTCTCTTCCGCCAGTGAAGTGATAAGAGCCGCTTTACGGCTTTTTGAGCAGGAAGAAAGGCAAAAAAGTGAACTCATCAAAGAACTTAAAAAAGGTGAAAAATCAGGATTTGTTCTAAAGTAAAATCTCACTTAATTTTCTATCGCCTTATAGAAAAACAAAACGAGATCGAAATCATCAGAATTTTACATCAAAGGATGGATATTGAAAACCGCCTGAATGACTAATGGTTTGGCTACACCCAATAGTGCAATAACGTGAGGTAGTGAATAATAAACCCTGCCTCATTCAATATCCATTCAATAGTTTTTGCCATGTCGCATTTACTGGCTCGTAAAAACACGAAACCAGGACGGGATACCCAAAACTCACTTTAATTATTTTAGACACCAAAGCCTTACACCCTACACCTTATACCCTACACCTTACACCTTATACCTTATACCTCCACCCCCGCCACAACAGCACAGGCGGTGTTTACCATAGCCGGCGTAACATCCAGATGCAGCACCATACGTATACGCGTAGGCGAAATAGCGTATACCAGCATATTGCGCTCTTTTAATTTTTGGGTAAGCTGCAGGGCGGTATAGGGAGGGTTTACTTCAAAAATGATGATATTGGTTTCCACAGGCATAATGCTTTTTACAAAATCCCTTTCCTGCAACGTTTTTGCTATTTGCCGCGCATGCGCATGGTCTTCGCTCAGCCTGCTCACATGATGCTGCAATGCATACAGGCCACCGGCAGCGAGATACCCCGCCTGGCGCATACCCCCGCCTAAGATCTTTCTTATACGCCGTGCTTTATATATAAATTCCTTTTTACCCAGCAAAACACTGCCCACCGGTGCGCCCAAACCTTTGCTCAGGCAAATGGAAATACTGTCAAATAACCTCCCGTATGCCTCCGGCGTTTCATTGCGGGCAATTAATGCATTAAACAACCTGGCGCCATCTAAATGCAATTGCAGTTTTTCGCGGTTGCATAATTCCCTGATCTTTTCTATCTCCCTTATGTCATAACAGCTTCCCCCGCCCCGGTTAGAGGTGTTTTCAAGGCTTATCAGCCTGCTGGGCGCCTTGTGTATATCCTGGGGGTTGACAACAGCGCTGATCTCATCTGCAGTTATCCGTCCCCGGTTGCCATCAACCAGCTTTACCTGGCATCCCGAATTAAAAGCTATACCGCCGCCTTCATACTGGTAGATATGCGACTGGCTTTCACAAATCACTTCATCAGCCGGTTGTGTATGACATTTTATCGCAATTTGGTTGGTCATGGTACCGCTGGCACAAAAAATACCGGCTTCCATGCCAAACATACCCGCTGCAAAAGCCTCCAGCGCGTTCACCGCTTCATCTTCTCCAAAAACATCGTCTCCAACATCTGCCTTTATCATGGCTTCCAGCATACCCGGCGTTGGCCGGGTAACCGTATCTGAACGAAAATCTATAATCATATCACGAATATACAATGACTGTTAGCTTTTGTGGCGTATAAACCCCAATAGCAAATAATGATTGCATAGTAAGAAGAAAGCCCCCTCAACTGTATTGCTAAAGAAAAGTTAAATACCGGCTCTGCCCCGATAAGCCAACCAAGATGCTACAGGATGCGGGCAGCTACACAATCGTTTGCATTCAACAAAAATGTTAATTATACATTTTATTTTGCTTTTTTTATGTTCTTTTCGTATAAATCATTATGAGATGAAAATTTTGCGTATTACCTTTACCAATCGTCTCAGGCACAGTCTCGGGAATAAATAACATATCGTTTGCACCCATATTGCAACTCTTTAGCCCGCAAACCTGTCTCTATCCAGACGCACTGGCAATTTAGCTATTTCGTTTTCAATACGTAAAATACTTGTAAAAATAATTATATATTAATTAAAAGGATATGAGACAACTAAAAATTGCAACACAAATCACCAACCGCGATTCACAGGCGGTGGAAAAGTATCTGCAGGAAATATCTAAAATTTCTATGATCACACCGGAGGAAGAAACCGTGCTGGCCCAGCGTATTAAAATGGGTGATCAGAGAGCTTTGGATAAATTAGTGCAGGCTAACCTCAGGTTTGTTGTTTCCGTTGCAAAACAATACCAGCACCAGGGATTATCGCTGAGTGATCTGATCAATGAAGGAAACCTGGGCTTAATTAAAGCCGCACAACGGTTTGATGAAACCAAGGGCTTTAAATTTATTTCTTACGCTGTATGGTGGATCCGGCAGTCTATTTTACAGGCATTGGCAGAGCAGGGTCGTTTGGTACGTTTACCTCAAAATAAAATTGGCACCTACAATAAGGCCAATAAGGCCTATATGGCATTTGAGCAGGAGCACGAACGTGAACCAAGCACTGAAGAACTGGCCGAGCTGCTGGAAATGAGCGAAACAGAGATCAACAATATTTTCCAAAGCAACACCCGCCATACCTCTTTGGATGCACCTGTGCATGAGGCGGAAGATGTAGCCATGGGCGATTTGCTGGAAGGTGGCTCAGAAACAGATGATGATGTAATGAAAGACTCTTTGCGCAATGAAATTCGCAGGGTGCTGAAGTCATTGAGTCCACGCGAAGCTGAAATTGTAAATGCCTATTTTGGCCTGGATGGCGAAAATGGCGTAACCATTGAGCAGATAGGTCAAAAATACGACCTCACCAAGGAACGCATCCGCCAGATCAAAGAAAGAGCGATCAAACGCCTGCAAAAAGCGCGCTACAGCAGCTCGCTGAAAGCATACTTAGGATAAAGATTGATTACAGATTATAAGAATAAGCGAGAAAATATTCCCGGCATCTGAAAATTCAGATGCCGGGACTTTTTTTATTAAGCCTCATCATAACAATAACATTACCGGAGCAATACGCTGGTTATTCACATGATATTCAATGCTTATTACAAGCGCTGCCATCAATTGGATAAATACAGTTAATTTTGCAGGATTTATTGCTAATAAAAGACATGTGGTTTATAACACATAGCAAAATGGTTAAAAGGAAGCATTATGGAGAATACAGCAACGGAAAAAGTACATTGTTTAATTATAGGTTCAGGCCCGGCCGGATATACAGCAGCTATTTACGCGGCGCGCGCTAATCTGAAACCCGTTCTTTACCAGGGCATTCAGCCTGGCGGACAGCTTACCATTACCACTGAAGTAGAAAACTACCCCGGCTATGCCGATGGTGTGCAGGGACCTGAAATGATGGTTGATTTTGAGAAACAGGCCACACGCATGGGCGCGGATATTCGTTTTGGACTGGCAACTAAAGTTGATTTTTCAGCACATCCGCATAAAGTATGGATAGATGATGAAAAATTAATAGAAGCCGATGCAGTGATCATCGCTACGGGGGCCTCCGCCAAATGGCTGGGGTTAAAAAGTGAAGAACGCCTGAATGGCTTTGGTGTAAGCGCCTGTGCAGTATGTGACGGGTTTTTCTTCCGCGGGAAAGAAGTGGCGATAGTAGGCGCCGGCGATACCGCAGCTGAAGAAGCCCTGTACCTTTCCAAGCTATGCTCGGCTGTACATATGTTTGTTCGGCGTAATGAGATGCGTGCCTCAAAAGTAATGCAGGAAAGGGTTTTTAAAACACCTAACATTAAAATATACTGGAATACCGAAACGGAGGAAATAGTGGGAGAGCACAAAACAGAAGCCGTGCGTATCAGGAATACAAAAACCGGAGAAACACAGACTATCCCCGTTAGCGGATTTTTTGTGGCCATAGGACATGAACCCAATTCCGCTATATTTAAGGGATGGCTCGAAATGGATGAAGCAGGTTACCTGAAAACCATACCGGGTACCACCAAAACCAATGTAGCGGGCGTGTTTGCCGCCGGAGACGTGCAGGATAAAGTATACCGGCAGGCCGTAACAGCCGCAGGCACCGGTTGTATGGCTGCATTAGATGCAGAACGATGGCTGGGCGAAAAAGGATTGCACTGAGAATGGTGAATAAGTGAATGGTGAAAAGTGATGGTGAATAAAGAAGACGTACCATGCCCATCATTAACAATTTTAACTGTACCACCCCACACCTTACACCCCACACCTTACACCTTACACCTTACACCTCATACCTCTATGCTAAAGATTTCCCTCCATCACCTGAAATTTCATGCTTTTCACGGCTTGTATAAAGAAGAAAAGGCTACCGGAAACGATTTCGAAGTAAATTTAGACGTATATTTTACTGAGCCGGTGGATATGATCATTAAGCTGCAGGATACCATCAATTATGCCGTATTATACCAATTGGTAAAAGAGAGGATGAATATTCCCGAGCCGCTGCTGGAAACCATTGCAATGGATATTGCGCACCAGGTTAAAAAGCAATTCCCTGTAGTATGTGAAATTAACGTTTCTGTAAGCAAAATTAACCCGCCCATCCTTAATTTTCAGGGTGAAACCAGCGTTACCTATCACAAACAGTATTTCAACTAATATAATATCTATGCACATCATCCAAAAAGAAGTTTGTTTATGAAATACGGCGTTTTATCTGTAATGGCATTGCTGTTTGCCTGTATTGTATATACGCAGGATATGGGGCCGCTTATAGAGGAGGCCGCAAAGCTGGAAAAGAATTTAAAAGAAACGGAAGCATTAGATACTTATCAATCGGTATTGAAGATACAGCCCGGTAATATTACCGCCTTATGTAAAGCGGCAGAGCTAACAGGAAGACTTGGCAGCAGGCTTAAAGATAATGGCCAGAAAACCACCTGGTTTACTACCGCAAAGGCTTACGCCGAAACAGCGTTGAAACAAAAACAAAATTACGCAGATGCCTATTATGTGATGGCCTACACCACTATGAAGCTCGCTACGGTAACAAAAGGCAAAGAGAGAGCAGCAAACCTAAGAGATATGAAGTATTACGCTGATTCTGCCCTCCTCTTCAATCCCGCACATGCCGGTGCGTTATATATTTCCGGTAAATGGAATACCGAAATTTATAATTTAAATGCAGGAGAAAAAGCCGCCGTTAAAGTATTATTTGGAGGAATGCCTAAGGCTTCTCTTGAAACCGCCATCCTGGATTTTGAAAAAGCCCGTACTGCCAATCCGTGGATGCTGGTTAATTACTTAGACCTGGCGAATACCTATGTACAAAATCGCAGCACCGGTAAGGCCATAGAAGTGCTCAATAAAATGGTAAAGATGCCACCCCGCACCGGCGATGACGAATCGCTGAAAGCAGAGGGGAGGTCCCTGCTGGCGTCGTTACAATAATATACCATATACTATTGTTAAATCAAGCAAAACAAAAAGTTGATAATGAAGAAAACTATATTGACAGTAACCGTAATGTTAGCATTTACAGGGCTAATTGCCCAGGTAGCGCCCGGCACAGGCCCTGGCTTTGACTATCATAGCCTTTTTTCGCCGCTCTTTTATACCTATAACGGTAACGAATACCGTGCGGCAAACGGGGCGCCGGGTCCCGCCTACTGGCAAAACAGGCCCAACTACCAGATTAACGCCCAGTTAAACGACAGTAAAAATGAAGTAACGGCCACGGTTATACTCGACTATGAAAATAACAGTCCGCAACAGCTTTCCTATATATGGCTGCAGCTAGATCAGAATTTGTTTAACGACAGTTCCAGAGGACATGCGAAAATGCCGGCAACCGGGCATAGCCGTTATGGAGACGCGAACAGTGACTTTAAAGGCGGTTTCAGGTTTCAATCTGTTACACTTGTTAACGGACAAACAGAAACCAACGCAAACTATATGATAACGGATACGCGTATGCAGGTACGGTTAAACAAACCTGTTGCTGCAAAGGGCGGCGAGCTGAAGCTGAAAATGACCTACACGTATACCATACCGCAATATGGTGCAGACAGAACCGGTATTTTACCCACACGCAACGGGGCTATTTTTTCTGTAGCCCAATGGTACCCCCGCATGTGCGTATTCGACGATATAAGAGGATGGAACACCGATCCTTATCTTGGCGCAGGTGAATTTTACCTGGAATATGGCGATTTTGATGTAAACATCACTGCTCCTTCCGGCATGATCGTAGCAGGCTCGGGTGAATTACAGAACCCTAAAGAAGTGCTGACAGCACAACAATTAGAACGCTATAACCGTGCAAAGGAAAGCGACAAAACGGTGATCATTCGCGGAAAAGATGACGTTACTAACCCCAAAGCACAACCGCAAAAAGCAATGCTTACCTGGAATTTTAAGATCAGCAATGCACGTGATTTTGCATGGGCTGCCTCCCGGTCATTTATATGGGACGGGGCAAAAATGAATCTTCCCGGCGGTAAAAAAGGATTGGCCATGTCGGTATATCCTGCCGAATCAGACGGAAAGAATGCCTGGGGCAGATCTACAGAATATACCAAAGCCGCTGTAGAAAACTATTCCAGGCGCTGGTTCCCTTACCCTTATTATTCAGCGGTAAATGTGGCCAGCAATGTAGGCGGCATGGAATATCCTGCTATTGTTTTTTGCGGGGCAAGAGCCACCGCCTCCGGGTTGTGGGGGGTAACTGATCATGAGTTCGGCCATACCTGGTTCCCAATGATCGTGGGCAGTAATGAAAGAAGGTACGGCTGGATGGATGAAGGCTTCACCACTTTTATCAATGGTATATCTACGTCTGAATTTAATAACGGCGAATATCAGTCGCGAAAAAGAGATCCGCACCAGACCGGCTATATGTTTGGCCCGCAGTCGGAAGCCGTTTACAATACCCCCGATGCCATGAAAGAAAGAAATATCGGTAATCTGCTCTACTATAAACCCGGTTACGCGCTGGAGCTATTGCGCAACCAGATTTTGGGACAGGACAGGTTTGACTATGCATTTAAAAACTATATCAGCGACTGGGCATATAAGCATCCCACACCCTGGGATTTTTTCCGCAGTATGGAAAACAGCGCCGGTGAAGATTTAGCCTGGTTCTGGAAGGGTATGATCCTTAGCAATTATGCATTAGATCAGGTCGTCACGAACGTGGAATATATAAATGGCGATCCTAAGCAGGGAGCATTGATAAGCATAGAGAACGCGGCACAAATGGCAATGCCTGTTATAGTAGAATATACTACTGTTACCGGCAAAACAGCCCGGAAAACACTCCCCGTTGAAATCTGGCAGAATAACAATGCATGGACATTTAAAGTAAATTCTAATGAAGCTTTAAATAAAGTGGTTATTGACCCTGATCATGTCTTTCCGGATGTTGATAGCTCCAATAATACCTGGACAAAATGATTAGTGTGAATTTGGGATGTTTGTAAATAGGAGCCTGTTTGTTCAAAGAAAACACATAGACACAATAGAAGCACAATAGGATACAAACCTGTGTGTACCTATGTGCCTATGCTCCTATGTGTTCAAAAAACATAGGCATAGCAGAAACACGGCAGAAGAAAAGGAACCTACACACAATAAGTACGAAAAGGGCTTTGCTATAGAACAGATGAAGCATGTCGTTTCAATCTGCTTTCAGCTCGTGTTCGGGGCAGTCTATCCGGAGGTCTGTAACATGCAAATTTTGATTTAGTAATTTACAAAAATGCTTTTGCCCGTTGCCGGACGACTCATAATAGGTGCAGGTCATACACATGCGCGGAATGGTAATAATGCCGGCCTTGTTTAAATGCCTGATGATATTGAGCAGGCTCAGCAGCAGGTTCTCTTTATCATCAGCGTGTAATTTATCAATTGGAGCATGGATCTCCCGTGTGAAAAGTGAGGTTTCAGTGGCTATTTCCCTGCCCCTTTCCGTTAAGTGAATGATATAGCTCCTGGTGTCTTCCGGTTCATAGGCTTTCGCTATCAGGCCTTTTTGGTCAAGCGCTTTTACCGTGTCGCTGATAGTGGCTTTCGTCATGTTAAATTCGCCTGCCAGGTAGCTTACTTTTCTTTTTTCTTCGCTGTGATGCAGCAAAAAAATCAATACCTGCACCTGTATCGGGCTTAATGAAAATTCCCTGCTTTCCTGCCAGAGCAAAACACGGAAAGCCTGTGATATTTTTTCCAGAGAAGCCACTATCCTGCTTTCCATGCTCTGGTTCTGGTGTTCCAGATCAAAATCTGATTCTTTCATCCGTTACCATTTTCCATTTCATAAATGTAATATCTTATTCTTAAATATCCGGGGCGCTACTTTCATTAAAAAAACAAGAATGGCCAGGATCATAATAAGAGATCCTAACCATTCAAGGTAAAAATTTTAGCCTTTAACGTCAGCTATAGAAGCCCCAAAGTTGATGTGGAGCACATTTCCGCCGGGTGTTAGCAAAGCGGGAACGGATTGTATACCTGCTTTTTCAGCTTCCTCAATCCGGCTCCTGTCTTCGCCAATATGAACCACTTCCACATTGTCTTTGCCGATAAGGTTAATAATGTCGTATTCCGCGCTTACACAAACAGGGCATCCTGCGTGATAAAAAATGGGTTTGTTCATTTTTTTTCATATTATATTAATTATGGCAATATCGCCAGATCAAATATAGTTAGGATTCCTAACTATATAAAATTTAAACTAACATTTTTTGAATTCCCTTTTTAATAATGTAACCGGTACCCGGCGAAAGGAGGGTCAGACCGCACATTATGCCAGGTGTTCCCATAAAAAAATCCGTCATGCTTTTAACATGACGGATTTATGTTATTTCCTAACGGGGCAATTACTCTGCCGCCGGTGTTTCTCCGGGGGCTTCACTTCCGCCCTGCTCCATCTTTTTCTTCAGCTCTGCCAGTACGCCAAGATCACCTAAGGTTGTTTTTTCAACTTTACCCTGTATATCTTTTACGGCTTTCTTAGTTTTAGCGGCCTCTACTTTCTTTTCTTTATTCTCCGCTTCTTTTTCATCGGCTTTTGCCTGTTCCCAAATGCGGGTGTGGCTGAGCACAATGCGTTTCTCGTTCCTGTCGAATTCAATCACTACAAACTGGCTGGTTTCATCGGCAACAACCGTCTTACCATCTTCTTTAAACAGGTGACGGTTGGGGGCAAAACCTTCCAGCCCGTAAGGCAATTGAACGATAGCGCCTTTTTCATCTTTGCGGGTTACAGCACCTTCGTGAACAGAACCTACCGCGAAAGTATCCTGCAGCGCATTCCATGGATCTTCTTCCAGTTGCTTATGTCCTAACTGAAGCTTACGGTTATCTTTGTCAATACCCAGGATCATTACATCAATATCCGCCCCTACTTTAGTATACTCTCCCGGATGGTTAAAGCGTTTCAGCCAGCTCAGGTCGCTGATATGGATCATTCCGCCAATACCGGGTTCCAGCTCAACAAATACGCCGTAAGGTGTGATGTTCTTTACCAGTCCTTTATGACGGCTGTCAACCGGGTACTTGTTTTCAATTTCATTCCAGGGATCGGGCGTAAGCTGCTTAATAGACAGGCTCATCTTCCTGGAATCTTTATCAAGCGTTACAATTTTAGCTTCATGTTCATCGCCCAGCTTAAAGAATTCCTTGGCATTTATAGGTGTATTAGCCCATGTAATTTCACTTACATGCACCAGGCCTTCCACGCCAGGTAATATTTCAAGGAAAGCGCCATAATCTTCAATATTCACTACTTTGCCTTTCACCACTTTGCCTTCACCTACCGCTTCAGGCAGTGTATCCCACGGATGCGGCGTAAGTTGTTTCAGTCCCAGGCTGATACGCTTTTTGTCGTCATCAAAATCAAGCACAACCACATTCAGCTTCTGGTCCATTTTCAGCACTTCGCTGGGATGGCTGATACGTCCCCAACTGATGTCGGTGATGTACAACAATCCATCCAGCCCGCCAAGATCCAGGAACGCGCCAAAGTCTGTAATGTTTTTAATTGTTCCTTCCAGCACCTGGCCTTTTTCCAGCTTGCTGATAATTTCTGCACGTTGCGCTTCAATATCACTTTCAATAAGCGCTTTATGAGATACAACAGCGTTTTTAATGGTTTCGTTGATCTTAACCACTTTAAATTCCATGGTTTTACCCACAAACTGATCATAATCCGTAACGGGTTTCACGTCTATCTGCGAACCGGGCAGGAAGGTTTCCATGCCAAATACGTCTACGATCAGGCCACCTTTGGTTTTGCTGGTAACAATGCCGGTTACCACTTCTCCTGTTTTATGTATTTCTACAATACGTTCCCATGCGCGTGTAATACGTGCCTGCTTACGGCTAAGGTGCAGATGTCCTTCCCTGTCTTCCTTTTCCACAACCATTACTTCCACTACATCGCCCACTTTTAATCCGGCTAAATCGCGGAATTCATTTAAAGAGACCAAGCCGTCACTTTTAAAACCAATATTGATTACAACATCGGTTTTGGTAACGCCAACCACAATGCCTTCCACCATTTCATTATCCGAAATAGCTTTGAAAGTGCCTTCATAAACGGTATCATACTTTTCTTTTTCTTCTTTACTATAAGAAGAAACATTCCGTTTGTCTATGCTCCAGTCAAAATCGTCATGCGCAGTTACCGGCTCTTCGGCTACGGTTTCTGCTTTTACAGGTTCATTTGTTGTCGCTGCAGGCTCATGGGCAACCTCCTGTATATCAGCGTTTGTGCCTGCTTCGCCGGCAGGCTGGTTAATAATTTGATTTTCTTCAGACATGATAAATAAACCCAACGGTTTTAAATTGGGTCGGCAAAGTTAGTACATAATGCTGCAACAGGCAAGGATTTCACCTTTTTTTTCCTCGTATGCTGAAATACGAATAACAGGTATGCAGCGCTTTATCAAAAGATTAATTAAAATTTGTTACCGGATTTTAAAAAAGAAAATTCAAATTTGCACGGCCATATCAATGGAGGTAAGGGCTTTTGAGCAAAAGGGAACATCCTGTACTTACGATATTAGGGCAGTTTCCGGACGCTGATTGAACAATATGAAATGTACTATAATTTTTTAAGCTAAAGCCCGTTTGCCCAAAGACATGGTACAGGATTTGATAGCGAAACACGCCGAAATAAAATTTTTTTAAACCAGCAACGTTTGTATCTCACAACATAATCAAGTATGATCACCAAACATCTTATCCCGCTTTTTCAGAAAGATCTCGACAAGCTAAAGGAAGAAATCAGCCTTTATCCGAAAGACGAACAGCTATGGCAGATAAAGGAAGGCATCAGTAACAGCGGAGGAAATCTCTGCCTGCATCTCACCGGTAATCTCCAGCATTACATAGGGTCGGTATTAGGTGATTCCGGTTACGTACGCAACAGGGACGCCGAGTTCAGGGTAAAAAACATTCCGCGCAGCAAACTGTTAGAAGATATAGATACTACCCGTTCTGTTGTAACAGATACCCTGGAGCAACTTTCTAAAATTGATTTACAAAAAGATTATATACTGCCGGTATTAGATGAAAAAACAAATACCAGCTACTTTCTCATCTATCTCCTTTCCCACTTAAATTATCATATCGGACAAATTAATTACCACCGCCGGATCATAACCGGAGCTTCCATTTCAACTGTTTGAAATTAATTGTAACGCATTTTATAGCCTTCTCTGAAAACAGCCCTGATATGACCAAGGATTAGCAAGTGCATTTTGCTTCTCAACCGAATCTGTGGGTGGCGTTTGTGCCGCAGGTTTGTATATTTTATCTGCCCATTCACTATGGCTTTTATTATGCAAAGCCCAATTGCCGTACTGCAATATAAGCCATGAGCCCGGTGCTGAATGCCAGCGCGTTTTCGTCAATATCAAAGGTAGGGGTGTGAAGGGCAGAATGGATTTGCTTTTGCGCATTGCCTACTCCCAGAAAATAAAAGCAGCTATCCGCTAACTGGGAGTAATAGGCAAAGTCTTCCGAAGCCATCCATATATCAAGGTCAATAATATTTTCCTCCCCCAGGTAGGCGCCGGCAAACAGCCTTACCTCTTCCGTTAGTTTTTCTTCATTAATAAGAAAGGGGTAACCGCGGTTAATTATGAATTCACAACTCCCGCCCATACTTTCCGCAATGCCTTCCGCCATTTTTTTCATCTGCACATGCGCTGCGCTGCGCCACTGCTCATTTAATGTGCGGAACGTACCTTCCATATGCACGGTACCGGGAATGATATTAACAGCGCCATCGGCCACAACTTTTCCAAATGACAGCACCGTTGGATTGTTAGGATTGGCTATACGACTTACAATTTGCTGCAGGGCAATAATAATATGCGAAGCAATCAAAACAGGATCAATATTCTGGTGCGGCTGCGCCCCATGCCCTCCCCTACCCTTTACCGTTACCATCAGCTCATCCATGGAAGCCATGAGCTTTCCTTTGCGTATGCCTATTTTACCGCATTCAATAGAAGGCATAACATGCTGCGCGATAACCGCGTGCGGTTTAGGATTATCGAGTACCCCTTCCCTGATCATCAGGCTGGCGCCACCCGGAAGCTTTTCCTCGCCGGGCTGGAAGATGAGCTTTACCGTTCCGCCAAATTTGCCGCTCAGGGCATGGAGTATAGCCGCAGTGCCGAGAAGGGATGAAGTATGCGCGTCATGTCCGCAGGCGTGCATAACGCCTTTGTGTTGTGAGATGTAATCTACAGTATTAGCCTCCGTAATAGGCAGGGCATCCATATCTGCCCGCAGGGCAACCACCCGGTCTGAAGGCAATGCTCCTTTTATAATAGCCACCACACCCGTATTGGCCATGGCGTTCCAGGGTATACCCAGTTCGCTGAGCCGTGCTTTTACAAAAGCCGCGGTGTGATATTCGTGAAATGACAATTCGGGATGCGCATGCAAATATCTGCGGTTACTGATTACCGTTTGATGCATATCTTTCGCCAGTTGCGCTATTGCTTCCTTTAACATACTTACTTACAGTAATGATCAAACGAAATAAATTAACCAATATCCGCCGGGTCAAACAGCAGGGGAAAGAAGCGGCCCTCCATTTTTTTGCCTTTGCCCACAACAGGTACGCCCTGCAGCAGCTCTTCATCTGTGTTAGACAGGGTGCCTTCCTTAAATACATTAAGCACAAAGGCCCTTCGTGAACGGTTAGAGCGGTTTTCATGCGATCCGTGCACCATCAGCGGGTGATGAAATGTGGCATAGCCTGCTTTTAATTCAACGGGCACAGGTTTAAATTCCGCTTTTTGCGCTTCCGTTAAAAACTGCATCAGCCCGTTCATTTCTCCCGCCAGTTCAGGTTTTTTGAGCAAACCCCATTTATGGCTGCCCGGTATGTAATATAAACACCCGTTTTCAGTAGTGGCGTCATCTAAAGCTGTCCAGCAGGTAAGGTGCTGTATAGGACCGGTTCGTGTCCAGTAAGAATAATCCTGATGCCAGGCCACTACGCCGCCGTGGTGAGCGGGTTTGCAAAAAAGCTGGTCGTGCCAGAATCTTACAGCGGCACCGCCAAACAACTGGCTGGCGGCCATTACAAAAGCCGGGTTCCAGAGCACATCATGAAAGCCCGGCGTTATGCGCCAATGCCCCAGCGCATGAAACAATACCGTATCGGGATCTGCAGATTCATTGGAATGAAATTCATGAAAAAGCCGGTTGCCCGGGTGACCGGGATCTGTTATTTCAGCCAACTCCTTATTCAATTGTTCCACCTGTTCGGGTTCAAGCAATTTAATACCGCTGATATAGCCATATTCATTAAAAAAGGCTACCTGTTCCTGTGTAAGCCTGTATTGCTCCCATCCGGAAGGATCAGACGGCCATTTTGCAAAATCTGAAACGGGCGAAGCAACTGCAGACAGGTCTTCTATGATTGTATGACTCATATTTTGCGGATTTGAAGTAAATTTAAGGTTTATCGCCTGGATTTGAAGTTTCCGATTTGAGTTTTATACCATCCGCTAAAAGAGACCTGGTATTTTTTTACCTTTTCGATCTTGATTTTGCCACTAATCGCAAACCAGTTAAGAATCCCTAACAACAGGCTTCTTTAAGCTGCTTACTGGTAAACCCTCACATAATCTACCTCCATTGCCTGGGGAAAAACAGTATCATCAATTCCCATTTTACCACCCCAATCACCCCCAACAGCAATGTTCATCAACAAGTGAAAACGCTGATCAAAAGGCCATTCCCGGTATGTTTTCTTTTCATTTGCGTAAGTAAAGTACAACTCCTCATCTATAAAAATTTTAATCCCATTTTCATCCCAATCCAGGATATAGACATGAAAAGCATCCGATAAATCAGAACGAAAAGTTCTTGCTCCTTTGTGTGTACCTATGCTATGATTATAGGCTCCCGTATGCACGGTACCAAAAATAGAATCGGGTAAATAACCCACATGTTCCATTATATCTATCTCGCCGCTTACCGGCCAGTCGCCGTATTGCCAGTCGGTAGGTAACATCCAGATGGCTGGCCATAAGCCACGCCCCTTAGGCATTTTAGCCCTTATCTCAACCCGTCCGTATTTCCAGTCGCCTTTGTTTTTACTTAGCAGCCTGGCAGATGTATAGTTTGCACCACCAACATTTTCTTTAACAGCGGTAATAGTTAATACACCATTTTCTACTGAAGCATTCTCCGGTTTTTTTTGAGTGTAATATTGCTTTTCATTATTACCCCAACCATGGCCACCAGTATCATAGCTCCATTTGGTGCTATCGGGCAAGCCCGTATAATTAAATTCATCACTCCAAACCAGTTTGTGTGCGGGCCTCCCCGTTTCTTTTTTTTGAGCGCATGCCAGCATACAAAAGCAAAAGCATGGCAGGATAAGAAGTATTGTAATCTTTTTCACCACATTAATTTTTGGTTGTAAAACAATTTGTTTTATATGCAAGCTACAACTACTCAAATGCTTCCCTTGTTGCCGTTGTTGCCAAATGAGGCAACAACAGCAAGACAAGGCGAAGTTTTAAAAAAACAGATTGATCAATGTATTTCTCCCGGTAGTAAATCTGAATATCAGATCAATACCCCGGGTTCTGATGATCCTTCAGCATAGGATTTTGTCCCAGCGCATTCAGCGGTATTGGCAGCAGGTAGTTTTTATTTTTATCGAACGACCATTGTGGCGCTCCATCCGGAACCGCATTAATCCTTTCATACGTATATCCGCCACCGGAAGGAGTGATCTTCATGCCATGCATTACTTTATTCAGGTTTATTTCTGCCAGTTCCCAGCGGATAAGGTCGAAATAACGTTTGCCTTCAAAAGCCAGCTCTATCCTCCTTTCCCTTCGGATCAGGCACCAGCTTGAACTGGAAAAGAATGAAAAAGAAATTGTAAATCTCCGCAATGAAAAGCTGGAGGCAGAGATACAACACAAAAACAAGGAAATGGCTTCTGCCACGATGCACCTGGTAAAAAAGGGAGAGCTCATTACCCGCCTGCGCGATGAATTGCAGAAACTGATGAAAAATACAGAAGATGATAAGTCGCTGGAATCGCTGAAAAGAATGACAAAAACCCTGGGTGAAGAAGACAAAATGGACGCGGATTGGGAACATTTTACCATCCATTTTGATAAAGCGCACAATGATTTTTTTGTTGCGTTAAAGGAAAAACACAGCACTCTTACCCCCAACGAGCTGAAATTGTGCGCCTATCTTCGTATGAACCTCAGTACCAAGGAAATGGCTCAACTCATGAATATTTCCGTAAGAGGCGTTGAAATAAGCCGCTACCGGCTCCGGAAAAAACTTCAAATCCCAACTGAAATCAATTTATTTACTTATTTACTTGATTTTTCACGTTGATTAAAGTCCGGGGAAATACAACGCATCAAATAACAAAATAAGAAGCAAATAATTACCAATCCGAAGCCAGAAGGAAGCTGTCAGCAATTAGCTGTCAGCAATCAGCAGTGACCACTAACAACTAACCACTAACAACTACCCCTTACTACTCACCACTCACCTCACTAATTCAAAGGCGTTCACTTCCTCCATCGTTAGTCCCAGTGCCTTAGCCACGCCTTCTCCGTAAGCAGGGTCGGCTTTATAGCAATTCCTGATGTGGCGGATCTGTATAAATTTTTGAGCGCCGCCAACCTGTGCCGCGGTATTCTTAAATAGCAGCTCTTTTTTATCATCGGTCATTAGCCGGAACAGGTTACCGGGCTGCGAATAATAATCATCATCGTCTGCCCTGTAATCCCATGCGGTAGCATCGCCGTGAAGTGCCAGCGGCGGCTCTTTGTATTCGGGCTGCTCCTGCCATTCATTAAAGCTGTTGGGCTCGTAGTGCCTGGTGCCACCATAGTTACCGTCTACCCGCATAGCGCCATCCCTGTGAAAGCTGTGATACGGGCATTTGGAAGCATTTACGGGTATCTGGTAATTATTTACGCCTAAGCGGTAGCGTTGCGCGTCGCCGTACGAAAATATCCTGCCCTGCAGCATCTTGTCGGGTGAAAACCCTATACCAGGAACAATATTTGCCGGGTTAAAGGCTGCCTGCTCCACTTCTGCAAAGTAGTTCTCCGGGTTGCGGTTTAGCTCAAATTCGCCAACGGGGATCAAGGGGTAATCGCCTTTCGGCCATATTTTTGTTAAGTCAAAAGGATGAAAGGATGAGCTGTTGGCTTCCGCTTCCGTCATGATCTGGATAAACATCTTCCATTTGGGGAAATCGCCCCTTTCAATAGCATCAAACAGATCTCTTTGATGTGTTTCCCTGTCGTTTCCTACCAGCGCTGCCGCTTCCTGGTCAGACAGGTTTTCGATGCCCTGCTGTGTTCTGAAATGGAACTTTACCCAATGCCTCGTATTGGCCGCATTAATAAAGCTGAAAGTATGACTGCCAAATCCATGCATGTGACGGTACGATTTGGGGATGCCCCTGTCGCTCATTACAATGGTTACCTGGTGCAGGGCTTCGGGAAGCAAGGTCCAGAAATCCCAGTTATTATCTGCGCTTCTTAAATTGGTTTTAGGATCTCTTTTAACCGCATGATTTAAATCGGGGAATTTCAGGGGATCCCTGAAAAAGAACACCGGCGTATTGTTACCTACCAGGTCCCAGTTGCCCTGTTGGGTATAGAACTTCATGGCAAAGCCCCGGATGTCGCGTTCCGCATCGGCCGCGCCGCGTTCTCCGGCAACCGTGGAAAAACGCACGAACATGTCTGTTTTTTTACCAATGGCACTAAAGATATCCGCTTTGGTGTATTGAGTAATGTCGTGGGTTACCGTAAAGGTTCCGTAAGCTCCCGAACCTTTGGCGTGCATACGTCTTTCGGGAATGACCTCGCGGTCGAAATGAGCCATTTTTTCTAAGAACCAGAAGTCCTGTAATAAGGCTGGTCCGCGTGGCCCGGCGGTCTGAATGTTTTGATTGTCGGGAACAGGATTACCTGTTGTAGTGGTTAATTTTTTTTTATTTTCCATGGCATATGTTTTATTACGATGACCGGAAGACAATATTACTCTTTTAGCAGGATAGAAAAGCGTTTACGGGCTATTTTATATATCTATAGACCAATAGATATTGTCTATATTTCATAGCAATCCTATCATTCATTCGCATGGGCTGCCTTCTATAATGCAGGCCGGGGAAGTGGAGGAGCAGTTGTTAGCCGGCTTTGGCAAGACCCATATATTTCCCGCTTACATTCCCGATCAGGTTAAAACAGCTCCTGGTATGCTTTTCCCCCCTGCTTCCTTTCAAATTCGTCTATAGCGTTTTTTAAAGCGCTGGAAACCATTCTTTCGTTTTCCACGGAAATGTTCTCGCCATTCTTCCTTGCACCTTTAAGCCACGCTCCCTTTTTTTGGGTTTTAAATACCATAAATTCGTTTTTTCCGCCGGAACCTTCCACAATTACCGTATAGGCAATTATTCGTTCCTTGTTTTTATATTTAAAGAAGAGAAACTTGGCAGGACGCCGTATGCCAATGCGTTTATTAATAACATGGCCAAGCTTTTTGCCCGGAAGGGAAATATCAAAGGGTTGCATATACAGGCTTTAGCATACAAAGCTACAGTAAATTCACCCGGCATAAAATCTGCGGCAATGCAAAAACCACCTGTTAACAATATATTATTTCCCCATTAATGTTAACGTAAGCAATGAAAAAAGAGAAACTGTACCGGAATCAAAGCCATAAAAAAATTATATAGAATAAGTTTTTGCCGATTAGCGCTGCAAGGCTATTTTTGCGCCGGAGAGTTGGCAGAGCGGTCGAACGCGGCGGTCTTGAAAACCGTTGACTGTAACAGGTCCGGGGGTTCGAATCCCTCACTCTCCGCCGCAAAGCTTTACTAATCACATAGCAAATCTTTCAAAAGCTGATAAAACCTGCATTTCCAAAGGATTGCAGGTTTTTCTTTTTGGGGTATGTCACCAAAATTTTCAAAAACACCCAAAAAAGTTGTGGCAGAATCGTGGCAGTTTGAGTTTTCAAAAAAAACTGCCACAAACTGCCTCATAATAAGTTGAATATCAACCTGTAAACCTCCTTAACGACTTGACTCAAAAGCGCTTTGATTCTACATTTATTAACCTTTAAAATGTTGAATTATGCTAGAGCAAAGTTTTGGTCTAAACTTCTTTTTGAAGACACCAGAAAACCAAACTAAAATCAGGTTTGTATACGTTAGAGTAACGGTTGATGGCGTACCGAAAGATAAATCCACTAAAAGAAAGTGGGATGTTGGCCGATGGGACCAAGAAACAGAAAGAGCAATAGGAACAAAAGAAGATGCGAGAGCACTTAACTATTTTTTGGACTCGCTTACAACCAAAATCAATCAGTATAAAACTGACCTGCTCAACCAAGACATCACCATCGCATCACAACTTATCGCAGATTACATTGGAGGTAAAACAATATCAAAGGCCAAAGTACTGGAGGAGTTTCAAACTCATAATGATGAATTGGCAGCCCTGGTAAAAAAAGGTCAATATGCCGAAGGAACACATGAACGGTACGTCACAGCCCGTTCACATGTTAAAGAATTTATTCGGTTCAAGTATGGGAAGGATGATCTTGAGTTCCGGGAATTGAATTATGAATTTGTGCAGTCTTATGACATTTACCTGCGAACAGTTAGAGATTGTGCTAACAATACAGCATTGAAGTATATCAGCAATTTCAAAAAAATTATACTGCGGGCCGTCAAAAAGGAAATCATTCCCAAAGATCCCTTTACATTATTCTCAAGGAAGAAGACAAAGATCAAAAAGAAACCTTTAACAAGCGCTGAGCTTTACTCACTTGAAACTAAAGCACTTCCGAATGAAAGGTTATGTATAGTGCGTGACGTTAGTGTCTTTCAATGTTATACGGGTTTGGCTTACTGCGATGTATACGACCTAAAACCTGAAGATATTGGGTTGGGCGAAGATAAAAAATACTGGATTTTCATTAGCAGGAAAAAAACCAATGCTACATGCGATATTCCATTGCTGCCTAAAGCTTTAGAAATTATGGAAAAATACAAGGATGATCCCATCTGTATCAAACGGGGAAGCATACTTCCTGTCAGATCAAATCAAAAGATGAACGCGTATCTTAAAGAGATTCAAGCATTATGTAATATTAATCTCAAGTACAAACTTGATACGCACAGATTAAGACGAACGTTTGCAAGTACGGTAGCGCTTAAAAATGGAGTTCCCATTCATATCGTTAAAGAGCTGTTAGGTCATTCTACCGTCAAACAAACAGAAGATTACGCGATAACTGTTCAGGAAACTGTTAGCAAGGAAATGACGGCTTTAAGCGAAAAACTTTCACAAAAAGCTGGCATTGAAGACAAAGCAGAGGTTATGTCATTCCCTTTGAGGCTTGAAAATGAGCTGAATACTATAAAAGCCCAACACGGCACTGCAAAAATGATAGATTTAAAGGAAAAGCTTGTTGAAATTGAAAAAAACCTGAATGAACTGAAAGGAACAATTAGTTAACGGCACTAAAAATAAGGCTCCTATTGAACAAAATCAGTGCTTGTTACTCTGGTTTTGTTCTTTCAAAGCATTAAGAATTCAACCGTACTCCGATAGCCCGGATGATAGGAAGGTGTATATTTTATATATCCGAAGTATTGAAGTTGTTTAAAATACTTATGGTATGTTGGCGGTGTATTTATATGTGATAATTCCATTAAGCGGCTCCGGCTTACATGGACTATTTTTCGTTCCTTTTGCAAATAGGCCAATTGGATCAGCGAATGCAGGAGTGCCAGATGCCAAACATTCAACCGCTGATCATTTGCGATAACGCCTAAAAACTGTTTCCAGCATCCATCATTACCCTTCTCCATCACCAAATAGTTTTTCCAGATCAACCCTGTTGTAATAGTAGGACCCCATAACTTTTTTATAGCGAATTTTTCCGGTAATGCGTAAGTTTTGGAGCGTACCCGGAGAAATGCCCAATATATTTCGGATAGACTTACTCCTAAGCCATTCCTGTGGCTCCTTATCGGAAGCCTTAATTTTTCTTTCAATGAGCTTTTCAATATCACTTAGTAATACTATCCTCAGTTGAAGAAGGTCATCTTTGGTAAGCTGCTCCATACCGGCCATTTTTGTGTTTTGTAAAGGTACCAGCCATGCAATAGCAGAATTAATATCCTTCCTCCATTGGCTTAATTTGGCAGTGATGTCCTCTTATCTTTTTAAATTATCATAAGGAATTCCACAACAGAACAAGACATTGCAAGCAAAATATTGCCGGCGCCCGAAATGCGTTAGGAATAGTTTTTGAACGCACAACACGTAAGTGTAATCCCCCATTTGGCTACTCTTAAAATTCATAGACGGCAGAAACGATCGCTTAAGGGAGATTTAAAAATGAAAGTATAAATGTCAAAAAGTGAAGAATATTATTATTTCATTACTTTGTAGAGGTCGGAAAATCTCAAATGAGTGGAAATATCTATTCGGGGTGATTTGACCATTTCTTTTGCACCGATGCCATCATTGGTGAGAAAGTGCTCAACGTTCGAAAGAAGTTTCTCTCGGCTATAATGATACATTAGACCACGTGCGCCATCATAAAAACAATTCATAGCACCGAGAGCAGAACCGAACATAAGTGCATTATGAAGGCTTGCTATTTCAGTTTTAAATAATTTCTGCCGCCCCCCTATACAAAGTAAATGAATAATGCCAGCCGTGCACCAGTCTCCGGCTCCGGCGGCATCTTGAATCTCGTCCAAAACAAATCCTGGAATAGCATGCCAATGAGTGGGGTCAGCATGATTTTTGTTCCGGTATAACAGACCTTCTTTACCTCTTGTCTCAACTTCAAGAAAGCATCTGGAAGAACGAAAATGAGTTCTATAGTCTGGTAGGCGTTCATGCGAATATTTGAGAATATCTGTCACTTCAAGGAATTGATCAAACTGGGATCTATCCTTGATAGAAGAAGGTTCAAAGAATATAATAGTTCCACGATCTTTGAGATTTTTCGCAAGTTCAAAAGTGCCGGGATTAAGTCTGTCAAAATAAAATACTTCTGGGCTAACATTTCCTTCTAGTACTTCAGCAGCTACATTTTTAGTTATAGGTTTCAATTGAGGAAGCCAAGCCCCTGTTTCAGGGTCTTTGAACTCGAAGCGGTGGATAGGTTTGTCCTGCTTATCCCTCTTGATTCGATGTATGATGATAGGTGTCCTCCCGTCCTCATTCAGGTGTAAATGATCTGTATGAATATGCCATCTTTTGAGATCTTTCACAAGTTCATCACCTGCCCTGTTATTCGCCAATCTGGCAATGGGGTATGAGTTCCAGCCAAGAAACCCGAGCACTGAAAGGACATTCCCGCAGGATCCCCCGGCCGATAGCTTCGGCAAGGACGCAGGACTCCCGTTTAGAATTACATCAAGAGCCACTAGTCCAACACCAAAACATACTGGTTTTTTCAACTTCTTAAGGTTTGTATGGTTCTCCTGCGAGCCAAATTAAGAAAAGTTCCGATTTCTCACTCATTTTTTTCGCCGCGGGCTCGTCATCAATCTCATATCCTGAAGAATCAACATTTAATATGCCAACCTTGATATTGTTCAAAACTTTAAATTCATAGGCACATAATAATGCGCCAATTGACAATAGCTTACTTGAAAACGTCGATATAACAATATCGCAGCCGTTTAAGATAGCCAATGTATCATTATAGTCTTGTACTGTCACTGACAGAGTACGATATACCTCAAAAGGGTTTTGTTCTGGCACATAAATAATATTTTGGCCTTCGACGGCCAACTCATCAAATAATAATTGATGGTATTCTGTCAGTAAGGCATCAGAGCGCCTTGGGTTACGTGATGGAAAAGGAAGAACCGGGCAAATTTCATCCGGGTCAATCTTTTCATGGGCAGCCAGTATCTGCTTACGGCTTCCTTCTCCAAGAATCGGCAGCCAAATAATTTCCTTTTCATCTGAAGTAAGTTCAGAACCTCCCCGAAATCCGAATACATAGCTCAGTTCTGAATCAGGTTCAAATTCCTTTATGTGCGAATCCAATTGAGCATTCTCTGAAATACTAACAAAGAAATTTATGTCCTTATCTGCATAGTATTCATCCAGAATAGCCTGCACTTTACCAATCAGCGAAAAATAAATCCCTCGGGGCAATGCACTAATGTCAACTATGACATCTGTATATGCTTCAAAAATGGTTGCATCGTTAAACACGTCAGCGACATTTTTGTCTCCAACTCTTTGTTTCTTTTTCCCCGAAGCAGTCCACAAATCAATATTTCGTACCTGGGTTTTTTCAAGCGGAACAATTGTTTGTAAACTGGTTAGGTTTGCATCTACTAACAGTTTGTATTTTTTTGAAGAAGAGCTCTTGCCTTCGTCATACTGAATTAACAAACATTCAATATCCAGGTCCGGACAAGAAGTTTTTAATGATCGAATACCTGTATTCATGCGATAGTCAAACCCCACTCCCATGATATATAACAATTTTCTTCCAGCATCCTTTGCAAAATGATCTGTTGTAAATGACGCAACCTCACTATTTCGTAATAATACATAAGGATCCCATCGCAGTTTATTTTTTATCTTTTTGTCCATCTTAGCAAGTCGTCAGGTTTTTTGGTTCGCCACCCACCATAACTCAGAGGAAGGCCAAACTTAACGCAAAGCCAACGGTTGAGATAGTAGATGTTTTTTTTCTGCCCCTTTTTACCTTGCATTACTTCCTTAACATGCAAGAGATTAAAAGCAAGACAAGTATTAAGAACGATCTGAAGATCGGTAAAAATATCGTTAGAGAGCCATTCATCTTCATTGATTAGCTTTATGGTCCGGGTAGCGTCTATATAAAAGCCATTAACTCCTGGTGCATAGGGTGCAGTTGGCCGAAAGGTCTCATTAATACAGAAAGTACAAAAATTTTCAAGAAATCTTGTTACCAGCACACTGTCGGGAATCATTTTATTCAGGTCTTTCCATTTTTCATTGGCCAGCTTTCTAATCTCCCGGTCCTGGTCACGCGCAGAGATAGAAACACTTGTTTGGTTAAGATTGAGCGATAACATTCTTTCATACAAGGGTGCACTGAAACCCAGAAATTGCTCTACATTATTAGTAGAAATCTTAGCCAGTACTGTCATGCCAAAAAAGTATGGCAAATTAAATTGCCTGCTTAAAAACAATCGTGCCGCCTGAACGACTTTCTCATCCGTTTTCTCCTGAAGTTCCAAAATACTTAAGGAATAATCAAGCGCCAGTTCACTTTTTGCCAAATTTCTGTGGATGAGTATTTCGATCTGCTTAGCTAATTCGCAAGTTTCTTGGTCAGTACCTTCAAATTGAAACAAATGGTTTTTCCATTCATTAAAGCGTGTAGTCCCCGCCGAAAGGGTGTTAATGGTGTTCGAAAGTGTTTTTTTTGCTTCCTTGTAGACTTCCGCAAGCTCCAATTCGCTTTGCTGAGCATCCAGTGCAAATTCCACATCTTCCCTTGATTCAGCAGCTCGTTTTACTGCGATGCTAGTAAGGAGCTTTTCAAATTTGGATTCCCTGTCTTTCCAGTAATTCTCAAGATTCAATTCTTCATAATCTCTCCCTCGGTTAGTCTTCAGATTATTCAGTACCTCTAATCTTTCGGAGAGCCAGATAGAAGCATTAGTGCGCTTCTCAAGTAAATGGGTGATCAGGCCTTCTCTTTGCTTTGCAGAAAGCTTGTGAACATCGTCAAGCATAAACAATATGCGATCAAATAAGCTTCGGCCTTCCACCAAAAGGGAGTCGGGCCGGAGTGCCTCCAATGAAAATAATTCGCTGTGACCTTCTATAGACGTAGGATTCACAGGTAGAAAACTGTCAAGAAGCTCATATATAGCTTTCTCTATGCCTGCAGCCCAGTTATAAAGTTCATGTCCGTTACAAGGAATGTTTATTTTTTTAAAGTAAAGATTCTCATCTTTATACTTAAATTCTATTTTGTGAAGATCTTCAGGAAAGCGAAGTCTTGTAATCGAAAGAGCAGCACGTAAGGTTGCAGTAATTATCCGGCTATTCAGTAGTGAATAGAATAACCGGTCCCTGGTGCCCGGTGGAAGGTTCGAAAAACTTTCAAGCAATTCATAGTTACGGGTAAACGTTAGATTAACGCCAAGCACATTGATGCGGTCATCAGAAACAGCATTCAGTTTCTTCAGTTTTTTGAATACCTCTTTGAACTCGTCTCCTGATTTCCTGTTTAACAAGGTTAACAGTGAAGTGGGTTCAAATAATCGCAGCAGTGAACTTTTTCCGGCACCCGGTGAACTTCGGATAAACAAAAAAGTATTCCAAAGTTCGCCCCCGTCCATATTATCAATAAAATAATCCAATATCAATGGACTATAAAGACGCAAGAATCCCGCATCGGACTCAATCCGTTCAGAAGCTCTAAGTAAAAACGGGTTTCTAATCTTCATATTTATTCTCTCTATGTCTTGATATTCTTGGGAAAAGACCCTTATATTTTTTATCAGTCGGCAACCATAAGATAGCAACTGAATTATTGGGCGAATTATGGTTTAATACAATCGGCAAGCAGCACTCATTGAACCCGAGATACGGCAAATCGTGTTTGCCTTCTTTGTAATGCTTATCAACGATAGAAGGGTCAAAATATTTCTCCATAAACGCCATTAACTCGTTGTCCGATACAATCTTCATCTTTACAGAATCATCGATTGGAAGCAGGCACTCAACTGTGCATGAAAACTCCTTTTTGTTTTTCTTTTTCCACCCTTCCACACCCTGTCGGATGTTTTCTAAAGCATCTGTGGTCGCGACATAAAAGAGGATGTGTACTTCAAGGTTAATGTGATCAACAGCAGGATGAAATGTTCCGCCTGGCTCAAATATGGAAGTAAATATCTTACCCAGTTTTCCACCACCATCCGCTCGGCAATAAGTTTTGCCACTTGCAGTAAAATCATCGATCAGGAATAAAGTCTTGAACTTGGAATCAGGGATTTCTTGCCGGAGTTTTTCGACCATATCACCAACTTTTCCGCCTGAGATCGAATATGTTGCTATAACCTGCTCGTTATTTAAAAAAGCTCCTCTTCTGAATTGGTCGATGCGTGACCCGTCACTAAGTCCGACAAAAAGAGACATCCGAAGATTCTGTGAATACGAGTTGTCATTTAGAATTTTGGTCACCAGATGCGGAGAAAGGCCCTTTTCACATGCTGTTTTCTTTATCAGGATCGGGTTGACTTTTTCTGAAAAAATAATATCAACAAGGTGTGCTAATTGCTCGCTGGAAATGAATATCAGATGATCCCTTACTAACCGGTATCCCGTTTTTCTGTCTTCAAGGTTTTCAAATTGCTGGAGCCACTTTATAAGGCTTTCCAAAAACCGTGTGCCGGGAGAAAATTGTTGGTACTCATTCCACTTAAGATCAGCCATTGCTTGCAGCAAAGGACGTTCCCGATCAATCTCTTCTGGTGTCCACTCCATTATTTTGGCTAATAGTTTATCGGCAAGTAACGTTCTCATAACTCGGAAACTGCAAAATAGCCTTTAAAAGTCTTAATTTTTCCAAACAAATAGGTCACAGCCTTTTCATCCCGGAGTCCTGGTGGGCAGAGGTTCCATCCCGTAGCATGGATAGACGAAACTTCGCCTACGCTAAGCGCAAATTCATTTGCCAGTAACGCATAATCGTTTCCCGGCCATTGTCCCTTGTCTCCAATGCAGAGTACTTCTTCTGCTACACCGGATTCCCTGCATAATTTTTTGCAATGGTCAAGGACATGGTTCTTGGAAGCAAGCTTTCTTGGAATAACATCTAAGGAATGGCTGGATTCTACGATAGTGATTCCGTCCTTATCCAGCAACATGATCTCATTGAGAAGAATATCACGTACTCGATTCCATTCCAGGGAAGTGCCTGATTTGAATGTTAGCTGATTCGGACTAGTATCTGCAATAATACCTACCTTGGAGAGATGTTCCACTACTACTTTAAGTGCCGGATGCATGGGTAGTGACTTATTCGGTCTTTTGTTGTCAGCCAAACTACCAATGTCGCTGCCGTTATAATAGCCAACGATTATGTTCTTCATTAGCTTTTCATGACCTTTGAATATTTTTTCAAGATCGGTTCTAAGTGACTTGCCTCTGCCTGAGATAATACCAAGAACAAATCCCTTTTTTACAAAATTGACCAGCATTTTTTTTATCTCAGCATCCGGGCCGTTAAAACGGTTGAGGGGTGAACAGAGAGTCCCATCATAATCAAAAATAAGGCTGCCAAACTTCGCAGATTCCAGTTTTTTTTTAAACGCTTCATATGAATTGATCCATTTCTTCTGATCTGCTGCTTGCAGGTCTGCAATACGATTAACTTTTGCTTTTCTTATAATCGCCAAATCATCCATTTTCAGCGCTGGCCCGCTTACCAGCCGATCGTATTTCAGGTGATATATCTTCGACCCATACGGCGGTACCCCGGGTCTTCCCGGATCGATCTTCACTACTTTGCCATATTGCTTTATCAGGTTCATAGCCCGCAGTAGCAAATGAATAGTTCCTTCGAAACCGTTGAGCGGAGTCGAAATAATGATACGAGGGATAATGGCTGGCAGCAATCCGAGTGTCTTTTGACAAAGCTTTTCATCTGCGGGACAGGAAAGAGCAATAACTGCCGAATTCTTTTGCTTATCAAACCAGTTATGACGACCATGTGCAAAATGTCGGTAATCGCTTAAGAGTGATGGCGCAAGTCCTGCTTCGGAAAATTTTGATTCCAGATCAACTGCAATGGCGTGATGATAGGAGCCATATAGTATTATAAAACTAGTGCCGGGGTCGGTCTTTTTAATAAAAGACTCATAAACCCTGTCGTAGAATTGGGGGACTTTCTTAGTTAAATTGCTGCCTCCTATGGCCCTGTATAGCAAAACAAAGTAGGCCGCGAGGGAATTAGTGGCCAGAAACCCATCTTTACCCGCAGGTGGATCAAACCCAACAGTAGTACAACCTGAGTATATAGAAGAAAGTGTAGCCAGTTTAGAGTTCTTACGCATACAGATGCTTAAGATGGAAAGCGGTTCACTTTCAATTGCCTTCTTATAGGCGAATAAAATATCGGTATTATTTCCACTGGCACTGATAAAGATGATATTGCTTTTTCGTAACGTGGCATTCGCATAGAATAATTCCAGAGGTGTAACCGCTTTGGCAAAAACTCCCTTAGAAGTGAGCAAGTCGGCAGCATAGATACAAGTACTGAAAGACCCTCCGGAACCTACTATATAAACAGGGTCATGGTATTTGCTGATCAACTTCGATATAGCTTCCACATTAATAGAATTAGCCCAGTCTATTGTTTCATGCAACTGATTAAGTTCCGTTTCGAAAGGTCTGCCCATAATTGCTAATATAAAATTCAGTTATGTCGCCCGCAATATACTAAATATTTTAGTATATTGGATTTCAAAGTTAAGAAAAATGGGGCTTTATCTGACTTTCTTTCTCAACTTCATTGCATTACTCTATAGAGCTTTGGCATGAAATGCCTCTTTATAGGTGTTAGCTGCCAAAGAAAGGAGCATTGTTCAATAAATTTTGATCGTATGCTTTTTCTGGAAGACTGGTATGTAATAATACTTGTAATTGTAAACTGAAATACGAAAGTTTTTTTGCTGCGTATCATAAAATATTCTGCCTAAGATTTTATTAGTTGTACTTGCTAAAATGAGCAACAAGAGTACTGTAGGTGTAAAACAGCAAGGAAAAGTCATAGAGTGTTTAAACCTTAGAAGGATTACTTATAAAGCAGATGATGGAAAGCTATACCTTTTTTATCACCAACAATCTTACTTTACCGGCTACCTAATTGCAACCAACTACAAAAACAGGTGAATGATAGAACTACTTTTCAAGCAGATCAAACAAAACTTTCCACTACGTTACTTTTGGAGGGCCAGCTCCAATGCCATTAAGATGCAGGCTTATTGTATGTTAATAGCTCGGTTGCTAATGGTAGTTATTAGAAAAAAAGCGGCTACAAAAAAGTCGTTTACTAATATGATTACCGTGATACGGTTACATTTAACCAGTTATATCAACCTGATGGAATTTATAAAAGATACATACAAAACATGGCAACAATGATGGAGAATATCTCTTTTTTACAACAAAAACTCTAAAAAAATGGCAAAGAAAATCTTGCGAGGAAAACAAAATTCAATACAATGGAGAATATCGGTGATATTATTGGAGGCAAACTTGAGGCCGTAGACGAAACGACGGGCCACGACCTTATCAATATCAAATACCAAAAAGAGAAAATTGTTCCGTTATACGCTAATGATGCACACCAAGCTCATGCCTGATAGGCAAAACAAATACGCGCAAGAGACCAACTCCATAGCTCCACTTATCTTATCGTCCCTTGTGACGCTCCGTTTGACTTTCTGTAATCCTATTATGCTCCAAGCAAGGGCAAAAAGTAGTCAAAGTTATACTAAGATATTCTTGCTTATCTCCTTTGTGCTTACTTAAGAGACTGCTATGTAGAAAAGCATAGTGAGGCGTGATATGTGCGAAGAACTTCACATGAAATTAGGTTTTAATATTCAGTAATCAAAATAATCTCCGACTGCTATATGCGGTCATTTCAACAATAGTATTGAAAGCCGCCAATAATTGTATGAGTTGGTAAAAGAGGTACGCCTACTTCGAATTGTTATTTAATAACCGTCTCTGACTTGCGTTTTCCTCTTTAATAGTTCTGAGATTTATATATCGTATACTGAACAATGATTTAATGTAATTTTAAGTGGCTGTAAGAAACGTAAACGGGCTCTGCAGGGGTGCAACCCGTCAGGGATATTACAGCCGGATGAGCATATTGCTTCTGCCCGGTGATTGAGCAAATATTTGCATTGCCGGGCTTTTTAATTTTTGCAATGCTTTTCCGCCTATGCCTTAGAAAACCCATTCGGTTTTTGTGAACCATTACCCCTGCTTTTGTTTACCCTGTTGCTTTTTTTGCAAATAATCTGCCTGGTATTTTTCCCCCTTCAATACAACACCTCTGCCAATCAAGGCTAACTTGCGTGCTACTTTCACAATGGCGTGTTTGTTATCTTTTGCTGCGTGCCTGCTGTAATAAGCAAATATCTCAGGAGCAGTCCTGATGGCAGTCCATGCAGCTTCTATCAGCAATGGTCTTAAATGTTTATTGCATCTTGGCTGTATTCCCTTTGTTCTTATTGTTTCACCCGAACTGTCGTTCCATGGCATTATCCCCAAATAGCCGGTATAATCATCGGGGTCGTCAAAGCGTTCAAAACAGCCTGTCTCCGCCAGTAATGCAGCCGCAGTTATTGCGCCATATCCCGGGACGCTGAGCAATAGCTCGTATGCTTTTGAGTGTTGTGTTTGCATTTCTTTGCGTAACAACTTTGTAATACTACCCAGCCGCGTTCTTTGATGTTGCAATTGTTGTATTAGATTTTCTTTGGTAAGTGTGCCTGCCGTGGAGGTTAACTCAAGATTATCCAACCATTCCAATGCTTTTTTAGAAAGGAAGGAGCTTGTGGTTGCCGTTTTAGGTATCTCTATGTTATAGTACAGCATAAAGCTTTTGAGCCGGTTATTGGAACGCGTCACATCTTTTACAGCGCTTTCTCTTAGACGCAAAAGGCTTCGCAGTTCTTGTTGTTCACGGGATAAAACATGAATGCCATGAAGATTACCTTTTTCCAGATGTCCGGCAATGGAGCGGCTGTCATGCAAGTCAGTTTTGTTTTTCTTCTGCTTGTCTGTTTGCGGAATATCTGCTGCATGAACAATGATGTTGGTGATCCCCATTTTGCATAGTTGCTCATGATAGCCCGTTCCGCAAAAGCCTGCTTCATAAGCAGAATAAAATTTACCGCCTGCAAATTTAGTTTGCAATGTTTTATGCAAAGCTTTCGCAGAAGGCGGTTGGGTAAAATGGGCCACCTGGTGGTTAAGGCTGCGTACCGTTACAGACCAGGATTTCTTATGAACATCAAGTCCAACAAAAAATTCTTGACCATTAAAGTCAATTGTTTCTGATAAATTTGTTGTAGGCATAGTGCATGTTTTTAGTTGTTACAAATGGCGAAACTTATTGTTATCGCACTATAAAACTAACCTGCCTTTCGCAGACAGGATGGGCGGCGCAGCATTTTTGGTGCTGCATGACCGCAACAACTGCACTATGCTTTTCTTACATAATTACTTTAAGTTCGATTAAGCTTTATATTTTCTTCTCCTGGCTTTCATAACCAGATCATTAAACTCCTCAAATTATTATTACCGATTTCATTTTCCAAATCAACCGGTAAAAAGGCAGCTAAGTTGGGATGGGCAAGCTATCGCACAAATCCTCTGGTAAAGCAAAAAGACTACCGCATAAACACATGCCATGACATATCTATTGCAGGAGGCATGGCATTTTCCCTTGCGCACAAGGCCATCTTTTATTCAGTTTCCTTTTGGCTTCACCAATCGCCCATCCCTTCCTGCTGCTTTCTTTTTTCCGGTTTTTCTTTTGGAAAAATGATTTGCGAAGCGAAGCGGAGCAAAGCCACAACCCGGAACAGGAAAAGCAAGCGTAACAAAATTGTAAACTTTTAAATCAAACATCATGAACATTATCGGACGACTGACGAGGGATGCACAAATCCGCACAACCCCACAGGACAAGCAGGTAGTAAACTTTTCGGTAGCTATCAACGACAGCTACAAAAACAAACAGGGTGAACGTGTTGAGCAATCCACCTATTTAGACTGCTCATACTGGATTAGCACAAGCGTAGCTAAGGTGCTTAAAAAGGGCACACTGGTAGAACTCACCGGAAGGGTTAGTACAAGGGCATGGATGGGCAGAGACGGGGAACCCAAAGCAGGGCTGAATTTCCATACATCACAAATCAAACTGCATGGCGGGAGTAAAAAAGAGCAATCTGTTCAAGCTGATACAACTCCCGAAGAACAAGTAATTGCAGGAGAAACAACAACTGACAACCTGCCATTCTGATAACAACTTTTTTCAATAATGCTTTTTTCTAATCATTTTCTTAACTATTAAATTTTTTATTATGGCCTCTAACATTCATTTTGACACAGCTTCAGGAGAATTTGCTTTTTATTCCGTAAAAGAAAAACCGTGGTGGAATGGCGGACAAATTTCAGATCAATATGAAGAAAGCGCAACAGTGATTAAAAAAGCGCATTTGGATTACCCTGTTATCAAAGCCCCTAACACCTACTATTTCCCTTCAGGTAAAAAAGAGGTATCAGAAACAGACTTTCATACGTTTCGTGCAGACACAGAGGTTATTTTAGGAACAGGCATCGGCGCAGGTTACAAGGTAGTTCAAAATGCAGAAGCATTTGCTTTTTTCGATGCAATTGCCGAAAAGGAAGGGATCAAGTACGAAACCGCCGGCGCACTCGGAAAAGGTGAGCGGATTTTCATAACCGCAAAACTGCCTTCTTATATCAGGATAGGTAACAACGATATCATAGAAAAATACCTTTTCCTCACTATGTCGCATAACGGTAAAGAAAGCATTACTGCTGCTTTTACCCCCATCAGAATTGTATGTAACAATACCCTCAACGCTGCTATGGCTAATTGCAACAACATGGTAAAGATTAAGCATACAGAAAATGTACAGGAGCAGTTGAAAGAAGCCCACAAAATTATGGGTATGGTTAACACCATTGCACCGCTGATGGAACAGGCATTTAACCAATGGGCAAAGGTGAAAATTACAGACAAAGATGTGCAGCGCCTTATACAGATCGCCCTTGCACCTTCTAAGGAAACACTGGACTGTATCAAAGATGGCAAACTGGAAATGATGTCGGGAGCTTACCGCAACCAGGTATTCGGAGCTTATGGCTATGCAATGATGGCCGACAGCCAAAAACTCGACACCACCAAAGGTACTTTGTTTGGCGCATACAATGCCATAACCGGCTATTTCCAAAATGTGAAAAATTACACCGATAGCGAGGAGAAGCTTAATGCCATTATTCATGGCGTTGCTCAAAAAAGAGTGCAGGCAGCCTTTAACCTGTGCGGCGAGTTTGCAAAGACAGGAAGCGATGCGCTCCAATTGAATTAACCAATTACCGGGAAAATATTGAGGGCGGTAAACGCCGCCTTCAATTTCCTTTCCTAAAAAATGATGTTATGAAACAGACGATAAAATTTTCAATACAGAATCTGCTTTCTCAAAAAGATCAGGGAACAGTTTGCGGGCCAATGTCGCCAATGTTGTTTGCAAATGAAGTAGCGCTGCAGCAGGAGTTTAAATTCAACCGTCTTGCCCGTGTACGGTTTGAAGATGAACGCATAAACCAACGCAGGGAAGATGGCGGTTATACAGGACATGATACATTGATAATCGGTTGCCAGTATGCTAATGACCTGTGGCTAAGCCTTTGGGTAGATTCAGGTACAGGAGGCACCCCGGTTGCCATGTGTTACCAGTCCGATAAAGAGACAGTCTGCATTCCTGTTTATGATAAAACACGGTATGCTGTTAAACTAAGCCACGAACAAATCTGTGAAATATTCAACTATGTTTTCAGCAACCCTGAAACAATAGCGATAAAGAAGGAGCAGGAATTATTTAACGATGAAAATAGGGAATTATGAAACAGGTAACGATCAAACTGTATCAGTTTTCGGAACTAAAAGAGGAGGCTAAGGAAACAGCCCTTGATAAAATGAGGGATATAAATACCGACTACAGATGGTGGGATTTTGTGTATGATGATTTTAAAACCATTGCGGAATATGTTGGGGTTACAGTTGACCTGAAAAAAACCTATTTCTGTGGCTTCTACCATCAGGGACAGGGCAGCAGCTACACAGCTTCCGTTAATATCATAAAACTATTGCAGGGAGTAAAAGAGATGGCATGGAAAGCATATGCACCCAAAGCTGAACTGGATTTTCCGGTAATAAATATTGACAGGCGAGTACTGGACTTGATTCAGCGGGATATTATTGATACATGGGCAAAGGTAGAGCCAACCAACAGAGAAACTTCTGTCAATGTTTCGATAGACCTGAACTTTTCTTACAACAGGTGCGGGAACTACAATTGTATTGAGGATGAATTATCCCGTTTGGAAGAAGACATAACCGACGTATGCGAACAGCTCAATCACTTTTTATTTACCGCACTTCAAAAAGCGTATGAATACCTCACCAGCGATGCAGCGATAACAGAAACAATTAAAGCCAACGGGTACAGTTTTACCGCAGATGGATATCCCGGCTTCTGTATAGAGAAACTGGCAGGGCAGAACGGGTAAAACGCCGCATACCTGACTGAAATGCACGAAAAGATACAGCAAAATGAAAGAGCAATTAAAGAACAGCTAAAATTTAAAACAATGAACGCAAATTTTTTCAATCAGATAGCAGCACTAAATATTACAGGTGATTTGCATCTGACTATTTCCAAGGGAGCAGAAAGCAACATGATTGTTTCTGTGATGCTTCAAAATGAACAATGCGCAGATAGCGCAAAACGCCTGATACCGCCATTCAATCTTCGGGGAACAGCCCGGGAACTGGACGCAGGTTTTTTTGAGAAGATAACCAATCCCATACAAACGGCTTCGGGTTTAATGGACAATATGGAAGTCTTTATGAAACAATTGGAAGAAGCCAAAAAGCAATCCGCAATGGTGAAGGAGAAAGCCGATAAGGAAAAAAAGGCAAAAGAAGAAAGAGAGAAAAAGTATAAAGAAACCATGCAAAAAGTGGATGAACTGGAAAAGGAAGGTAAGTTTAAGGACGCATGGATGAAAGTGCCTGATCCTTCTGTTTTTCCTGAACAGGCTGAAACTATCCGCAAACGGAAATCTCTTTTATCTGGCAAGTTCGTTCCTGACTTGTTTGGCGCAGATGAAAAGGTAGCAGCAAAGGAGGCACAGGCTGAAGAAACTGATCTCAATGAAAATCAGGAAAACGAGGAAACGCCGGATGATGACCGGGATAATTGGGACGATGACAACGAAGCAGAATAATTTAATCACCATTTAAACCGAATGCCATGTTACTTGCAACACAGTTAGAAAGAGTTTTTCTCTTTGAAGATAAAGGACAACAAATACGGTTGACCGACCCTGAACCCCAATGGAGCGTAGAAGCCGTCATGAATTTTTATGCCAATACTTATCCTATCCTCACTACCGCAAAGGTATCTGCACCCCTAATCCGCGAGGACAGGTTACAGTACAGGTTTGAAAGTGTGATGGGTACTAAAGGCTAAACCAAAAATCCAAAGTAATGTACTATGCAACGCAATATCATATCAGGTACAATCAAAATACCCCAACAACAAAAACAACGCCAGTTACACAAACAGTTGGGGCAGTTCGCAGACTGGATGCAGAGACCAAAGGATGCAGGCGAGACACAAAAGGACAAACAGCAATCCCTGCCGGTAGCCATGCTGCCAATGGTTTTCTAAGGTGTTCATTCCTGCCCAAACTGAAAGAACCGCAAACCGTACAGTCCGCCGGGAAATCAGCAAAAACGGAAAGAGATTTTTACCAGTCCCTTTCCCAACTGGCAGCGCATTACGGCTTGCAGGCTATGCAGACAAAACAGTATGGTTATCCCTATAATATTGCACTTGCCTTGGATGATGCAGGCAAACAGTTAAAGGACAATATGAGAGATTGGGAAGAAATCAAATTGTTACAGGACAGCAGGAAAACCTTTCTTACAAGCACAGAGCGGTATAGCACAGGTACAACCCTGTATTATATTCCGGTAGTGCCGTTGTTCCGGTTGCTGAAAAACCCACAGCGAAAAAAAGCCGCGGGGTTGCTTTTATCTGTTTGCAGCTACCTGTATCGTATAGCAGATGTACCCTATTACCGGCAGGAGAATAGTTTTCTATACTGGCAGTATGAGATGCTGAAAGAATGGGTTTTGAGTGATGATTATACAGATGAAATAAACAGCTACCTGAGCGAACTACAGCAGGCTGAATGGATAGGAAACCGTATGGAACAAAAGATATGTAATCCTGCCAACCTAAAAGTATTCCGGCAACGCCTGATAAACTTTAATGGCAAAGACGGCTTTGATAATGATTGTTGGGAACTGGCAACCGAAGCGTTTGACCTGTATAAGAAATATCCTGATGCTACCATCTTTAGGAATGCTAAGCCCAACGGGGAAGCAGAGGAGGATGATTTAGATTATGTGTTAACGATGGACAAATATGTTTCCTTTAGTGCAGATGGCAAGGGATGGCTGAATGAGAACCTTGAGGAGTGTGTGAGCAACGAACTACAGGAATATGGACAAATGGAGGAGCCGATTATTACTAAGGTATTTAAGGGAAAAGAGATAGCATCCAATACCCTTGATTTTGAAAACCGCCTCTTTGCTCTTTTGGAAGAACTGGCGTATTTACTGAACAATTTTTAAACACAAGTATGATGAACGATATTACCAACAGCTTCGCAGCGCTTTATCATCCTGTATCGGCTTTGGTTGTTTACCAAACCAAAGGAACCGGAAGCGATACTTATGTAGAGCATTTTGACATGGACAGCAATGGCAATCCTGTCAATGCTCACCCCTTAACCGTAAGAGAAGCTAATATATTAGCAAAGGCACTCAATACAGGCAAGGAAAAGCGTAAAGCTTTTTTAAAGCCTGAAGGTATTTTAGCGACCAATATCCTGCATATTAATCCGGAGGAAAATGGTTCAGTATTGTGGTACAGCAAATCAAAAAAAATAAAAATGTTCTTTACTGAAAGTCTTGAAATACCCAACGGTATTGCGGAAATACCCGCCCTGCTTTGGTATGCAGATAGGAACAAACTTATTGTTTTTGCCCTTTTGTCTGACAGGAGACCAACAGAAAAAACAAAATTGTACTACGCTCCATTTTTTAACGTGTATGAAAATGGCAATGTATGCATGGGAACAGTAAGCGTCAATATTAAAAGCTCCGCATCAGTTGAGGAATTTACGGCAGCATGGGAAAGCTATTTTTTTGATAGTTATTTCAGTCACCTGATGCAAAACCATAACCCGGTTAAGGGCAACTGTGTAAGTCTTTGGAAAGAACTTATTTGCACCGAAAAAACCTTTCCGAAAGAGGTATTGAAAAAGGCAAACCGGACACTTAAAAACTTACTGCCATGAATAGTGATAGAAT
>NZ_DAOMQT010000015.1:0-109837 GCF_035445465.1 Agriterribacter sp. | reverse complement strand
TATAAACAGTGGGTTCAAATTCAAAGCCGTGATCTTTTTGTTTATTGAGGTTGATGAGTTGGAAAGAGGGCCCATATACAATTACATTTTCAATGGTTCGCCTGAAGTATACCGCTCTTGCATCTATTATGCCCGACAATAAAGTGGTTTGTATACCCGCTTCCGCTGTAGCGGAGGTTTCGGGCTCAAGATCAGCATTGGCGCCGAAGGGCCCGTAAAGCGATTGCAGCGAAGGCGTTTTAAATGCAGTAGCATAATTGGCGAAAATCTTTACCGCGTTATTGAAAGTATAGGAAGGATTGATGCTATAAGTGAAATTATCGCCATACGCGGAATGCTTATTGTACCGCCCGCCCAGCTCAAGGTTAAAACCGCCCAGGTCGCGCACAAAAAAAGACAGGTATGGGCTTGTTAACTCCGCCGTTGGATTTTTGGGGGTAGCGGTTTCATCATTCATTTTTTGTTTGTTGTAATGAATGCCTCCTAATAATTGTATATGCGGGCTAAAAGAATAATGGGCATACAGTTCCGCGCTGTTTTTACTTCCTTTATAAGGATACACCCCATATGTTTCCGTAAAGCTGCGGTTCACTTCATCGTAATTATAAAAAGCGGTTAAACCACCATTGACAAAGTTGTAATGTGCCTGGGCGCCGGTGGTAAGCAATTGCGCCTCATATTTGCTGTCGGCATCCGTGTAAGCCCCGCCATCATATCCTCCTTTAAAGTGCGTATACCGGAAATAGGGTTTAACGTGCAGGCCTTTTGCCACACGGGCATCAAAATTAGCGTGGAACGCGTTTTGCGTAAATCCGTCTTTATCAAATAGTTTACCCGCAGTGGTGTCGGCCGCTTCAGAAATGCCTCCCGTTTTATAATGGGTAAAACCAATGTTATAGGACGATCCTTCGGCGGTTCCGTTTATCCCCGCATCGGCTTTAAATGTTTTATAGGAACCTGCTGCCATGCCTCCGTAGGCTTCCACCGGGTTGTTGATTGTTTTTTTTGTAATGATATTAATAACACCCGCGATAGCGTCTGAACCATATAAAGTAGATTGCGCACCTTTAAGGATCTCAATACGCTCCACCTGCTCCAGAGGAAACATCCTGATATCAAATGCCCCGCCGGTACCGGAAGGATCGCTTATGGGAATACCATTTACAAGAATAACCGTGTAGTCTGTTCCTGCGCCCCGCAGGTAAATACTCTTATCCTTTCCCGGGTTGCTATAGGCGCCATTAACCAATATACCTGCCTGCTCGCTGAGCAACTGCGCCATGTCTTTTCCGTTGCTTCTTTCTATATCCTGCTTATTGATTACGGTTACCACTTTGCCTGTTTCACTTACTTTTTTGGAAAAGCGCGTAGCGGTGATCACTACTTCATTTAATGATGTAGCGCGGGTGCTGTCTTCCTGTGCCCATACTGCATGACTGCTCATTACAAGCATCATCATAAGCCCTAATTGTGTTTTGTTCATTTGCTGTTCCCTGCGGGAGTTTAATTAATTGAGCGAATAGGGACATGGTGAAAGGAAAAGAAACGGCTTAATGCATTAAGTCATTTTCATCTCCGGCTTTTCACCCGAAAGCCCTTTGATTAAGAAATGGATCTGGCAGGTCTTCTGGCTTGGTTTACTGTTGAACACCTTCCCGTGGCGCCTGGGGCGCCACAGTGGTATGAAGATTCAACAGGTGAATGGTGAATAGTGAATAGTGCGTGAGAAATACACACCGACTATTGCCTAATCCCAACTCACTAAACCTTACAGCTACGGGGATAGCGCCGGATTTACACCGGACTTCCCTTTTAATGGCGCCGCGGCGCCAACCAAATACAAGGCAAAGATGATTACGGAAAATGGAAAAACCAAAAAAGAAAATCCGAAGGAGATTTCCACCTATCGTTTGTAGCTACTCGCCTGATGGCATCTGACAGCTCAGCACTTACCTCAGCAGTAATTCACAGGGCTTTAAGCCTGTATGTTTTTTAAAAGCGGTAGAGAAGTGCGATATGGAGGAATAGCCGAGCATGAGTGACACCTCGGTTACGCTTAATCCCTTTTCATACAAAAGGTACTTAGCATGTTCCATACGCTGGCTTTGGTAAAAATCAAAAATAGTGGTGCCAAAGATCTCTTTAAACCCTTTTTTCAGGTAACATTCATTGATGGCCACTTTACGGCTCAGATCTTTAATGGTGATGGGCTCACCAATATGCGCCAACAACACTTCCCGCGCTTTCAGTATCTTGTCTCTGTCTGATTCATTGGCCAGGAACTTACAGCTAAAGGCTTCTTCTTCCTTATTTCCCAGCATGCACTCTAAGCTGTACAGCAGCAGCATCTGGGTTTGTGCGTTAATGTAAATATTTTCGAAGCTTTCGGTATATGTATTGTTTAACAGGCTTTCTAATATAACCCTCACACGGCTGCAGAGCGGAAGGATTTTCGTAAAAGAAGAAGGGTGCTTAAAGCAAAGCACTTCATTGGTGAAATCGAATGAGCGGGGATTTTTTACGAATTGCAGCAAATGTTCAGGCAAAAAGGTGAAATTCATTACATCAATGGTCTCTTCCTTTTCCGAGCAGGCTTTGGTGAGTCCGTTCCTGCAATTCAGGCATTCCTGTTCCTTACCCCTGCAATATACATTTCCACTCACACAGAACCGCAGTTCAAGATAGCTGGCAGCAGGTTCGTTTTTTTTATAGTGATACACCATCATGCCCATATCTTCTGCATTCCACTTGGGTATGCGGCTGTAACGTTTTATGGTGTATTGAACAGCCCCCGGGGTTTGACGCTCTTTTTCCTGCAAAATATTCAAATCATTGAGCATCACCGGATGCTTTTGTGCTAAATCCAATATATTAGGCGCCTGCAGCATAAGTTTGCAAATATACATTGTTTAGCCGTTAAAAAGGATATTAAAATTGCCTGCGCAGCCTAATTTTAGTACCTTTGCACGAATATTTTTTTTGATCAGCAAAAGTGATTCGGAAAGATTTATGAGCAATGAAACACAGGCTTTGGCCACTCCTTCTCCTATAACCGGCTATGGTGCAGACAGTATACAAATTCTTGAAGGTTTAGAAGCAGTTCGCAAACGTCCCGCTATGTATATCGGGGATATCAGCACCAAAGGTTTACACCATTTAGTATATGAGGTAGTAGATAATTCCATAGATGAAGCGTTGGCGGGGTATTGTAAAAACATTACCGTTACCATATATGAAGATAACTCCGTAAGTGTTGAAGACGATGGCAGGGGCATACCCACAGGTATGCATACCAAGGAAAAGCGCAGCGCACTCGAAGTGGTAATGACCGTATTGCATGCGGGGGGCAAATTTGATAAGAATACCTATAAGGTTTCAGGCGGATTGCATGGAGTGGGGGTAAGCTGCGTAAATGCACTGAGCGCTGTTATGCACGTTACGGTATCCCGTGAAGGAAAGATCTTTGAGCAGGAATATCATACAGGGATACCCCAATACCCTGTACGTGAAATAGGCACAACAGATAAAACCGGCACCCTGGTTCGGTTTTGGCCAGACCAGTCTATATTTATCGTATCCGTTTATAACAAGGATATCCTGGAAGGCCGTTTAAGGGAACTGGCTTTTCTTAACAAAGGGCTAACCATTATTTTAAATGACCTGCGGGAAAAGGATGATAATGGCATTACCTATAGCAAAAAATTCTATAGTGAAGGCGGCATAGCGGAATTTGTTGAAATGCTGGATAAAAATGGCAACCGCCAGCCGCTGCTGCCTAAAGTTATATACGGTGAAGCGCTTGAGCCGGTAACCAATGTGTCGGTAGAAGTAGCCATGGTGTACAATACCGGGTTTCACGAACATATTTTCAGTTATGTAAACAATATCAATACCATTGAAGGCGGTACGCACGTGGCGGGCTTTCGCCGTTCCATTACCCGTGTATTTAAAGCCTATGGAGAAAAGCAGGGCATGTTTGAAAAAGCCAAGGTTGAGATTGAGGGAGATGATTTCCGGGAAGGGCTGAGCGCTGTTATTTCCGTAAAAGTTCCCGAGCCGCAGTTTGAAGGACAAACCAAAACCAAGCTGGGTAACAACGAGGTAATGGGTGTGGTGGATACCACTTTAAGCAGGGTATTGGAAAGTTATTTAGAAGAGAATCCCAAAGATGCCAAAATCATTATTTCCAAAGTAATACTGGCAGCGCAGGCCCGTGCGGCTGCCAGAAAAGCAAGAGAGCTGGTTCAGCGCAAAAGTGTGTTAACAGGGGGTGGACTGCCGGGGAAATTGGCCGACTGCTCCGACCGTGACCCTGAAAAATGTGAGCTTTTCCTGGTAGAGGGTGATTCTGCAGGTGGAACAGCCAAGCAGGGCCGCGACAGGCGCTTTCAGGCCATACTGCCTTTAAGAGGAAAAATACTGAACGTGGAAAAGGCAATGGAGCACAAGATTTATGACAATGAGGAAATCCGCAATATGTTTACCGCCTTAGGCGTAAAAATAGGAACACCGGAAGATCCCAAAGCATTGGATATATCTAAGCTCCGCTACCACAAGCTGATTATTATGACTGATGCCGATGTAGACGGCAGCCACATTGCCACATTGATCCTTACGTTTATTTTCCGGTATATGAAAGAGCTGGTAGAGCAGGGCTATGTATATCTTGCCATGCCCCCGCTTTACTTGGTAAAAAAAGGGAAAGAATCGGAATACGCATGGACAGAGGAGCAACGTAAAGCATTGGTGGAAAAAATTGGCGGAGGAAAAGACGACAGCGTTAATGTACAGCGCTATAAAGGCTTGGGTGAAATGAACGCCGAACAGTTATGGCAAACCACTATGAACACCGAAACCCGCACATTAAAAAGGGTAACCATTGAGAGTGCGGCTGAGGCAGATCGTGTATTCAGCATGCTGATGGGTGATGAAGTGGCGCCAAGAAGAGAGTTCATTGAGTCTCATGCCAAATATGCAAATCTTGATATATAGATAACTTTAGCATTTATGGATGGTGAAATATTATTATCTTAGAACAATAATTACTTGTTCATCCATAGAATAAATCATTACTTTACTAACCATCAAATGTATTTTTATGTCAGACAATGCAACTTTAACCGCATATAATGTAAAAACAAAAGAGAAGAACGTTCCGATCATGGACGCAGTAATTACAAAAACCTCTAAAGGGGCTTACATGGCGCAAGGCCATGACGGCAAGGGTAATAAGCTTACCACTTTGCTGGGTGAAGCCAAGGCATTAGCTGCTATTAAAGCGGGCACAGCCAAACAGGGCTGGTAACGCTGGTGCCGGGTTAATTGCAATATATTGTTGTATAGTATATGTCCTCAGAGGTGAGAAGAGTTTGCCTCAAAAGGAATGGTGTAGAAGGTGTGCCACTAAGACTCAAGCCTGCAGGCAGGGACACAAAGTCCTGATCTTCTGGTTTTATTTTCTTTGCGCCTTCGCAGTAAAATATTGCCTTTTAGGCAGCCCCCTTTATCCCCTCACTTTTCACAGCCTAATACGGCATATTAGGATTACTAAGCATTAGCTTCAGCGGCAGTTTGCCTAAAGCAGCCCTCCTCCTTCAAAATGCAATGAAAACAGGATCATCCTGGAGTTCAGTTTGTCTATAACATTGGAGTATTTGAGCGAAGGGTCTTTGGAATGCACATTATTTAAGCCGTGGCTGATTTTGATTTCAGGAGATACAATAACATATTTATTAAAGAATTGAAAACCGATCCCGGCTTCCACGCCAAAGTCGGTTTTTTTCACCTTCAACAGGTTTTCCGAGTTGGAGGTGCCCGAGTTGGAAGCCAGGTCATAATCAAACTTTATTCCCGCAAGCGTATATACCCGGAAGTTTCCGATGCGGTCGCTTTTTAACCTCACCTGCAAAGGCCAGCTCATTACGATGGATTCTACTTTTTGTGTTTTTTGCAGGACACTCTCACCCAGGTCGGGGTATTGAAGATCATAACGGAACTTCTTTTCGCTGAAAATAAGGTTCAAAGGATAAAACCGCACATCCCAGCGCTTCGACAGCTGCAGGTTAGCCATGATCCCCAAATGGATCCGGCCGCTGTTCAATCCATTTACACCCTGTATGCTATCCTGGTTCAGGAAGGATGGGGCATGTGATATATGGTAATGCGAAGTATTGTAGCCAAGCACTATACCAAAATAATAAGGCTTTTCGTCGTGATTGGGAAGATTGATATTGCCACGAAGCTGTGCAAAAGAAGGCGTAACAAAACCAGATGCAATAATAACCGTTACTATTATTTTACACCGCAATAAATACTGCAAATACCCAGGCTTAATTTTTTGCATGATGTGTTTCGGAATCCAACGTTGTTTAAAATATCCACAAAAGCTTTTCCTTCCGGGAACCCCTGCACCGATTTATTCAGATACTGATAGGCCTTCCTGTTGTTTGAAACAATAGAAGCCATCTGCGGCGCTACGATCCCTACGTACCAATTGTAAAGTTGTGCTATGCCTGTTATTTTAGGTTTTGAAAATTCTAATATTACTAATTTACCACCCGGCTTCAATACTCTTTTTATTTCTTCCAGTCCCTGCTCCAGGTGCTCAAAATTCCGGACGCCAAAGGCCACTGTTACTGCATCAAACGAACCTTCAGGAAAGTTTATTGCTTCACTATCACCGCTTTGCAACTGAATATGCTGCTCCAGTCCTGATTTTAACACTTTCTCTTTTCCTATCTCCAGCATCTTCTCCGATATATCAATGCCAATGATGCTATCAGGCTTAAGCAATTCATATGCCATGATGGCAATATCACCCGTTCCGGTGGCAACATCTAATAAAACTTTAGGCTTTTCTTCTGCCAGTTGCTTTAAAGCTTTTTTACGCCAGCCAATATCTATACCTGCAGAAAGGAACCGGTTCATAAAATCGTAGCGAAACGCGATCCGGTTAAACATTTCAGCTACCTGCTGTTTTTTTGTTAACGCCGATTCTTTGTAGGGAACTACGCTATCATGGTCAAATTTTGTCATCCGGGGAGCAAAAGTAAAACAATAATCAGATGAATACGGATTTATGCAGTATGCAACGCTAATTAAACGCATTCTTAACGTGAATTTTGGATGTTAGGAAATGAAAACCAGTTTGTTATTCTTTCTGTTTCTGAATATTTACCACATAGCACAGAAATATAGGTACACCTTGTTTTTAATATAACCTTATGTTTTCCTATGATCCTATTGTGCCTATATGTTGAAGACCAGTATCAAAACAAAAATCAATGTCTTCTTCCGCTTACATATATATTATTCCTGATAAAAAACCGGTAGGGCAGCAACGCGTCTTCGCCCGCATAATCCACTCCAATGCGCGGGGTGGCGATGATATCTTTTTGCTGAAGCGTAAATCCGTCATCGGCAATGAAAATTGTGTTATCAATAAGATTTACACCGCTATGCCGGGTAAGGATGCCAAGAGCTTTGGATACATTACCCGGGCCGGAGGTTAGGGTGCGGTCCGGGTTTCGCTTTCCTGTTCTTTGCAGCATAATGTTTATGCCCTGCAATGGCTCTACCGCTCTTATTAATATGGCATGAGGAGTGTTTTTAACGTTTGTAACCACATTAAACAAATGGTGGATGCCATAGCATAAATACACATATCCCTTGCCCGCGTCATTAAACATTACCTCTGTACGTGCAGTTCGCCTGCCATTATAGGCATGCGAAGCGCGGTCTGTTATGCCATTGTAAGCCTCCGTTTCAACAATCCTCCCCGATGTTAATCCGCTTCCCCAATCCGTAACTAATACCTTGCCTAATAATTCCCTGGCAATTTTCACTACGTTGGGACGATTGTAAAAATTATAATCCAGTTTCTTCATCAGGGGAAATTAAGCAAAAGAATTTCATTAAGTTTGATCATTGAGCGTTGTAGCGGCAAGTTTACTAAAATCGTTTAAAATAATCCATTTGCTTAAAGAGATCATAATAGCTGTTCAGTCTTATTTTAAAGCACACCAGTTTATTCGCAAGCACAACCTGTGGAAATGGATTATAATACCGGGTTTAATTTATGCGGTATTGTTCGTGGTGGGCATGTATTTTTTTGGCAAAAGCGCCACGCATGTTATTGAGCTGCTGAGCATTAAAACCGGGTTAAAAGCATGGGTAGATAAAATGCAAAGCAGCCTGCTGGGCTTTTTCTTTGCATTGGGAGGGATAATGATATGGCTTATCCTCATCATGCTGTATTTCTCCTGGTTCAAATACATATGGCTGATTGCAGGCTCGCCTTTGTTTGGTTACCTGAGTGAAAAAACGGAATCCATTATTGAAGGAAAGGAATACCCTTTCAGTTTTCCGCAGTTGATGAAGGATATGGTGCGGGGTATAAAGCTGGCCATGCGCAACGTTTTGTGGCAAACCGTATATACTTTTACCCTGCTTATCATTTCTTTTGTGCCCATAGTGGGCTGGATAACCCCGTTAGTTGTTTTACTGATAGAGTGTTATTATTATGGATTTTCCATGCTGGACTACAGTTGTGAACGGCAAAAACTTTCTCCCGGACAAAGCATTGAGTTCATAGGCAAGCATAAAGGTCTTGCTATCGGCAACGGACTTATATTTTACCTGATGCATGGACTGATTGGCATTGGCTGGGTTCTGGCTCCTGCCTATGCCGTAATAGCGGCAACGCTCAGCCTCTATCATCCCAAAGAAGGGGAATAATACTTTTAGGATTTGAAGGTTCTTTCGCATTTCAAATCTTAAATTTCTAATTTCAAATCCAAAATAATGATTATATCCCCCACGAGTAATGGAACCGTTTATTTAATCCCTTCTGTAATTGATGAGCAGGGAATAGATGCTATACCCGCCTATATTGTTGATGCCGTAAAATGCTGCTCCGTTTTTTTTGTTGAGAATGAAAGAACCGCCCGCCGCTATTTAAAGCGCATCTGGAAAGAGATGGTGATTGACGATTACGAATGGCATACTATTCATAAAACAGAAAAAGCCGTACGGTCTGTTTTTACAGCGGCATTAAAGCATAACAAAACGGTAGGCATTATTAGCGAGGCAGGTTGTCCGGGCATTGCCGATCCCGGTCAAGTTTTAGTTGAAGCCGCCCAGGCTGCCGGCGCATGGGTGAAGCCGCTGGTAGGTCCTAATTCAATTATTCTGGCATTGATGGCCAGCGGTATGAACGGGCAACATTTCAGGTTCGCCGGTTATTTACCGGTAGACAATGCAGCGAGGGCAAAGGCGGTAAAGGCGATAGAAAACGAAGCGGTTACAAAACATTGCACACAAATATTTATTGAAACGCCATACCGGAACAATCAATTGCTCGACACCCTCCTTAAAACCTGCAATCCCTTTACCCGCTTATGTATAGCGGTATCCCTTACTGCTCCGGAAGAGTATATTAAAACGAGAACGATTGCCGAATGGAAAAAAGATAAGCCCGATCTTCATAAAAAGCCGGCAATCTTTATAGTGGGCGAAAGTTAAAACCGGCGTACAATTACCGTACAAGGTTGCCTGTTCTGGGATCTTTCATGGCCACAATACTATCTACTATGTACCGGCTGAATCCCCGCCAGGGAAGCGCTCCTTTATATTCCCTGTAGTACAGGTCGAATACCATTCCCGAATTGGACATCAATGTTCTGGCTACGTTTTCATTGGTTACTGAAAATTCAAAATCGTAAGACTGTATGGTATTGGGAGACAGGGAGCGGATACCTGTTTGAATGAGCTTTCCTTCGTAGGTCTTAAATACATATCCCTTTTTTACGCAATAGTTCAGCTCACCCGATTTCACTCCTTCTCCCAGAACAAAATAATAACGCACATAAATAAATATGGCCAACACAACTACTATCAGCAACAATGAAATACGAAGGAATTTTTTCATACATGGTGTTTGAAACAACAATTTAGTAAATGTAGCTGAATAATTACCTTCGCTTAACCTTTACCATAAAATAAACACATGAATATAGGAATCGTTTGCTACCCTACTTTTGGCGGAAGCGGTGTTTTGGCCACGGAACTGGGCATGGCGCTTGCTGATAAGGATCACAATGTACATTTTATAACCTACCGCCAGCCTGTACGCCTTACAGGCTTCAGGGCTAATATGTTCTATCATGAAGTAAGAGTTCCCACCTATCCTTTGTTTGATTATCCTCCCTATGAATCGGCATTGGCCAGCACTTTGGTTGACGTGGTAAAAAATAACAAGCTCGATCTTTTGCATGTGCATTATGCCATTCCGCATGCTTCTGCCGCCTATATGGCCAAACAGATACTTCAGAAGGAGAATAAATATGTGCCGGTAATTACCACGCTGCATGGTACGGATATTACCCTGGTAGGCCGCGATAAAACCTATGCGCCAGTAGTTGCCTTTTCCATCAACCAAAGCGATGCCATAACTGCCGTGTCGGAAAACCTGAAAGAAGAAACCTACCGCACGTTTAAGATTGAAAAGGATATAGAAGTGATTTACAATTTTGTGGATGTGCAGCGCTTCAGTAAAAAGCCTATTGACGCTTTCCGTAAGGTAATTGCGCCTAATAATGAGCGCATCGTATTACATGCTTCTAATTTCAGGAAAATAAAACGCATAGACGATGTTATTCACATCTTCAAAAAACTGAACGATGTTATACCGTCCAGGCTGTTACTGGTAGGCGATGGCCCGGAAAGGCCTATGGCCGAAGCGTTATGCAGGGAATTGAACTTGTGCGACGTAATACGCTTTGTAGGCAAACAACAGGATATGGAAGAGATATTTGCTATAGCCGACCTGTTTTTACTGCCGTCGGAATACGAAAGCTTTGGTCTGTCGGCGCTGGAAGCCATGGCCGGCGGGGCGCCTGTAGTGTCTACCAATGTAGGCGGTTTGCCCGAAATTATAACACCGGGAGAAAATGGTTTTATGGGGAATGTGGGAGATACGGATCAAATGGCCCGGTATGCTATAGATATTTTGAAAGATGAAAATACATTTAACAGGTTTAAAGCTAATGCAAAAAAACAGGCAGAGAACTTCGATATTACCCGTATTGTGCCACAATATGAACATTTGTATGAAAGATTGTATGAAGGGTTTTGTAAAGGAAAGCATAAAGAGAATGAAGTAATTGAAGCACAGAAGTGAAAAGGCAAAGCGATAAATATCAAAACGGAGACGTAAAGAAAAACCATGACCATTATTGATACCCATTGCCACCTGTATGCGGAGGAATTTGAAAATGATATAGAACAGGTAATTGCGAATGCGCAGCAGGAAAGTGTCCGGCAATTCTTTCTTCCCAATATTGATCGTTCTTCCATTGAAGCGATGCTGCAGTTAGAAGCAAAATACCCCGGTGTTTGTATCGCTATGATGGGGTTGCATCCGTGCTCCGTTAATGCGGATTATAAAGAAGCATTACAGGCAGTAGAAAGCTGGTTACAAAAAAGGAGCTTTGCGGCCGTTGGTGAAATAGGACTTGATTTTTACTGGGACCGGACTTTTGAAAGAGAGCAGTATGAAGCATTCCGGCGGCAAACAGCATTGGCGCTGCAATACGGGTTACCCATAGTAATACATACAAGAGATGCCATGCGGCAATGTATTGACGTGGTATCGGAATACAAAGGCAGCGCGCTGAAAGGGATTTTTCACTGCTTTGGCGGAAGCCGGGAAGAAGCGGAGCAGATCATTTCCCTTGGCTTTTACCTCGGCATCGGGGGCGTGCTTACCTATAAAAAATCGGGGCTGCCCGAAGTGCTAAAGCATATCAGTCTTGACCACATAGTGCTGGAAACCGATGCACCTTACCTGGCGCCCGTGCCCAAACGCGGCAAAAGAAATGAAAGCGGGTATTTAAAATACATTATAGCGGCATTGGCGGAAATCAAAAACACTTCTCCCGAAGAAATTGCGCGGATCACCACCGCAAATGCTACTTTCGTTTTTCAAAATAAGGGTTAAAATATGTCCGCTGCTTCTTCGCCCGGCGCAAAATTATTCATCATTTATACCGGGGGTACCATTGGGATGGCTTTTGACAATGCCACAGGCGCCTTGGTTCCTATGGGTTTTCGCGAAATAAAATACCATATACCGGAGATCGCCAAACTGGGGTATACCTTTGATATGCACGCTTTTCATCCGCCGATAGACTCTTCCAATATGTCGCCGGAGATTTGGATTGAGCTGGCGGATATTATTTATTCCCGTTACGCAGATTATGACGGCTTCATTATACTGCATGGCTCCGATACCATGGCTTTTACCGCTTCGGCATTGAGCTTTATGCTTGATAACTTAGGTAAGCCCGTAATTCTTACCGGCTCCCAGTTACCTATAGGCGAAATACGAACCGATGCCAGGGAAAATATTATTACTGCTATGGAAATTGCCGCGGCAAAAAAAGATGGTAAAGCGCTGGTGCCGGAAGTATGCATTTACTTCGACTATTATTTGTTCAGGGGAAACCGCACGAAAAAATATAATACAGAAAAATTTGAGGCGTTTAATTCGCTGAACTATCCCCCGTTGGCTGAAGCGGGGATAGATATAAAATATAATAACCACCTCATCCTGCAACACCCGCAGCAGCCCTTCCATATTAATACCCGGTTAAATGGCAATATAGCCGTGCTTAAAATGTTTCCCGGCATTACAACCGCTGTGGTACATGCTCTTTTGGAAACGCCCGGGTTAAAAGCAGTGATCCTGGAAGCTTTTGGTAATGGAAATACGATTACGGCGCCGTGGTTTATAGCTGAGCTGAAACGGGCCATTCATGAGGGTGTGATCGTGTTAGACAGAACGCAATGTGATGGCGGATCGGTGGAGTTGGGACGCTATGCAACCAGCGCGCATCTCCTGGAAGCAGGGGTTGTTAGCGGGCACGACATAACTTTTGAAGCGGCAGTTACCAAATTGATGGTATTACTGGGACAACAGGGGCTGACCGCAGAAAAAGTAAGGCAACTATTAGAAACTTCTTTAAAAGGGGAGCTTACGGAAAAATAAATGTATCCATGCTTGAGGCCAATGGCTAATAATGCTATTTTTGCAGTCCTTCAAAAAAAGGAGAGGTGTCCGAGTGGTTGAAGGAGCACGCCTGGAAAGTGTGTATACGGGAAACTGTATCGCGGGTTCGAATCCCGCCCTCTCCGCAAGCCAGTAAATGACCCCGCGCATCAGCGGGGCATTTTTGTTTTCACGAGCGTGCAAAGTCTGCTTTGCAAAGTGAGTGGAAACAAAAATGGAAGTGAGCGAAGCGAACGGTCATTTACCGGCTTAAGCCCGCCCGCCGCAGGCGTTGGGGATCACTGAAAGAAATCCCACCCTCTCCGCCTTCGTCCGCCGAAGCTTTGCAGCCTGCGGTAAAGCTACGGCTGCTGCAAAGCGTAGGCAGGTTTTTATATGTGACTTCATTCTCAGTCATTACCGAATACCCCCCTCAAAATAATCTTGGCTCCTCTCTTTGCAGGAGGTAATTTTGCGCAATATGGAAAGTAAAGCACAACAGCAGGAATTGGTTCAGGACACCGTTACGCCTGAGGAGCATTTTTCGCAGCTTGCAGAAACCTTAATTGGCTCGGAAATCGTTAAACTGGGTGGTGAAATACGGGAGAAAATAAAACAGGGAGAAAAAATATACAATTTTACGATTGGCGATTTTGATCCTGACATTTTTCCCATCCCAAAAGAGCTGGAGAATGAAATTATAGCCGCTTACCGTAAACATTATACCAATTACCCGGCGGCAGAAGGCAATGTTGACCTTCGGGAAGCTATTGCGGCTTTCCTGCAGCAGAAAGAAGGGTTGGTATACAATACCTCCGAAATATTGGTAGCATCCGGTGGACGGCCGCTGATCTACGCCTTTTTTAGAACGATCGCTGATAAAGACGATAAGATCATTTACGCCGTTCCTTCCTGGAACAACAATCATTATACGCATTTTGTTGAAGGCATTCATTGCGAAGTAGAAGCCGGCGCCGCAAATAATTTCATGCCAACGGCAGCAGATATCGCACCGCATATTAAAGATGCGGTAATATTAGCCCTTTGCTCGCCCCAAAATCCAACAGGCACTACTTTTACCAAGGAGGCGCTTGAGGCTATTTGCGATATGGTACTGGAAGAAAATAAAAGACGTGGGGCAGGAGAAAAAAAGCTATATGTGTTGTACGATCAAATGTACTGGCAGCTTACGTATGGCGATATCCGGCATTACGACCCGGTATCCCTCCGCCCGCAAATGAAAGCCTATACGGTTTACATTGATGCCATAAGCAAATGCTTTGCTGCCACAGGTGTAAGAGTAGGGTGGGCTATGGGGCCGGAGGCGATCATGAGCAAAATGAAAGCCATCCTTTCGCATGTAGGCGCCTGGGCGCCTATGGCGGAGCAAAAAGCGGTAGCCCGGTTCCTGCTGCAATACGATGAAGTTAATAATTACCTGCAGCACTTTAAAGCCGAAATATCACTCCGGCTGCAAAGCATATACGATGGCTTTATGCGGTTGAAAGCGGAAGGATTGCCGGTGGATGCCATTGCGCCCCAGGCGGCCATTTATCTTACCGTTAGGATAACAGCGAGAGGCATGAAAACAGCCTCGGAGCACCTGCTTGAGCAGCAAAAAGATGTTACCGGCTACCTGCTCAATGAAGCGGGTATTGCCCTCGTTCCGTTCTATGCATTCGGCGCGTCAAAAGATTCCAGTTGGTACCGGCTAAGCGTGGGAGCCTGTAAAAAAGAAGAAATTGATGCCATGCTTAACTCACTGGCTCTGGCATTGCGTAAACTGAAATAGTTTTATTACCATACCATCCTTTTCAAAAACCTGCAATAACTTTTATGAAAGTACTACTAACAATCGCCGCGTTTTGTTTACTAACCGGCTGCGAAACCGCGCAGCAGGTGTTAAGCGGAATGAATACCGGCTCAACCGGTTTAACTTCTGCCGAAATAGCGTCCGGCCTAAAAGAAGCCCTGCGCATCGGAACGCAAAACGGTACCGGAAAACTGGCAGCGGCCGATGGGTTTTTTAGCAATGCCGCCGTTAAGATACTGATGCCGGAAGAAGCTCAGAAAGTAGAAAGCACGTTAAGAAATATCGGGCTGGGCAGCCTCGTGGATAAAGCTGTGCTCTCGATGAACAGGGCCGCCGAGGATGCGGCCAAATCTGCTACACCTATTTTTGTTAATGCTATCAAAGAAATGACCATTACGGATGCCCTTGGCATACTAAAAGGCGGAGATTATGCAGCTACCGATTATTTCAGGGGTAAAACCACGCTTCCTTTGACCAATGCTTTTCGCCCTGTTATTGAAAAAGCATTAACGAAGGTAGACGCTACCAAATACTGGAATGATGTATTTACGGCATATAATAAATTTGCAGCTAACCCGGTAAATACCAACCTGGCTGCCTATGTTACTGAAAGATCGCTGGCAGGGATTTTTTATGAAGTAGGACAGGAGGAGCTGAAGATCAGGCAAGACCCTGCCGCAAGGGTAACCGACCTGCTCAAAAAAGTTTTTGGCAGCAATACCCGGCAATAAAACACAGCCAGGTCAATCTGCAGGGCTGGCACCTGCTTTTGTTTTCCATTTACGATTTTAGGAGAATGTTACCATAAGGGAAGCCGTTTGGGGGCACATTGTGATCGTATAGTCTTAATTTTGCTGTTATTTCAATGATCATGAGTACAACAGCCCTTTCTTCCCAACCCACGTTAACCGCAAAGGATTTTACTACCGACCAGGAAGTAAGATGGTGCCCGGGTTGTGGTGACTATTCCATATTAGCGCAGGTACAGAAAGTAATGCCCGGCATAGGCGTTCCCAGGGAAAATATAGTCATTATTTCAGGTATTGGTTGTTCATCGCGCTTTCCCTATTATATGAATACTTACGGAATGCATTCCATTCATGGAAGAGCTACTGCCATTGCATCCGGTTTAAAGGCTTCAAGGCCGGAGCTGAGTGTATGGATCGTTGCGGGTGACGGGGATGCCCTGAGTATTGGCGGCAATCATACCATTCATTTGTTACGCCGTAATTTTGACGTAAACATGTTATTGTTCAATAACCAGATATACGGGTTAACCAAAGGGCAATATTCGCCTACCTCCGAACAGCATAAAATTACCAAATCAACCCCCTTAGGCAGTATAGACCACCCCTTTAACCCGCTGGCGCTGGCCATGGGAGCAGACGCTACTTTTGTTGCCCGCAGTATGGATCGCGACCCAAAGCATTTGCAGGAGATGCTGGTACGCAGCCACGCCCATAAAGGCGCCTCCTTTTTAGAAATATACCAGAACTGCAACATTTTTAATGACGGCGCTTTTGAAATGTTCACGGATAAAAGTTCCAAACCCGAACAATCCATTTTTCTGGAACAGGGAAAGCCGCTGATATTTGGTGCCGCGAAGAACAAAGGCATAAAATTAGATGGCTTTAAGCCGGTTGCCGTTGAACTGGGTAATGGCTTAAATGAAGACGATCTTTGGATACACGATGAAAAGGATTTTTATAAAGCACAGGTTCTTGTAAGGATGTTTGATGACCCTTCCGCAGAAGGGCATTTGCCACGTCCTTTTGGTGTTTTTTATGAAACGGAAAGAGCCTGTTATGAAGATGTAATGGCAATGCAGATAGAAGAAGCGATAGCCGCTAAGGGCCGGGGCGATTTAGATAAGCTGTTAAGAGGAAGGGAGGTTTGGGAAATAGCATAGGGATTGCAGCGATAAAGTATCAGTCAGGTGTGAGCTATCGGCGGTTAACTCTTAGCGATTGGCTGAGTGCCTTTTTTTGCGCTGCTCATAGCTGATAGCCTTCTTCCGCGTTTTTGATTTGTGGTTTATCGTTTGTAGTTTATGATTGTATTTGGGATTTCGAATTTCCTGCTTCGGATTTAAGGTTCCTGCTGCTTTGTATCCTTCTATGCCAGTATTTCCTGCAGCACGAGAAGTGTTTTCATTGTTCCGAAATCCTGTATATGCAAAGCGTAAAATTGTAATATATACTCAAGCAGCTCCCGTCTAACAGTAAGGGGCAGGTTAATATTATGCAGTTCGTAGGGATGCATCACCTTTAGCAGTTGTGATATAACAGCACTGGCTTGTTCTTCTATGTAATAAGGGTGTACGGGAAGCGCTTTCACGAATTCTCCTTCACGGAGGTCTAATATTTTCTTTTGTGACGTGTATTCATCTCTTATACCAAAACCAAAAAACGAAGTGAGGTGCAGGGCAAAAAATAAAGGATAACCCGCGGTAACCCTGGTATCCGCCCTGTCTAATTGTATATACGCATCTTCAATAAAGTTATACAGATCGGGATTGTGTTCAGGTTGCCTGATCACTTTTTGCAGTAACTCTGTTATAAAAAGCGCTACGGCATTTTTGGGTATATTAAAAAAAACCTGCTGGTAAAGATAATGCCACCTTACTTCCTTTATTCTTTGCAGGTTCTTTAATTCATTATGGTACACCTCCATTTCGAGAATAGCGGAAGGCTGAAACAAATTGCTTTTTACGGAAGATTTTTTAGCACTGCGCAGGCCATTAACGATGTAGGACTGTAGTCCGAACAATTCGGTATACAACAGCGCTATCACCGAGGTTTCGCCATAGGAAACAGTACGCAGCACGATGCCCTTTGTGGTATGAACCATATAATTGAAGGGTAAAGCTAAGATATAAAGCTCCATTTTAAAAAAACAGCGATGCCCCCCAAAAAATAAGTTTCTTTGCATTTTCGTAAAATTCAACTGCAACATCATGTGGCAAAAGATCGGGAAGTTTGTATTGCGTTATCGCCTGGCACTTTTAGTTGTATTATTGGTTAGCACAGCCTTCATGCTGTATCATGCTTTGAAGGTAAGTATCAGTTACGAGTTTGTGAGAACCATCCCTGTGGATAACCCGCTGTATAAACAATACCTTGATTTTAAAGAACAGTTTGGTGATGATGGTAATATGCTGGTTATTGGCTGCAAAACGGATAGTCTGTTTGAAGAAAAGGTATTTAATGATTACGCCGGGTTGTGTAAAGCATTAAAAGCGATAGATAAAGTAGAAGGCGTACTAAGCGTGGCCGGGGCGGTTGATCTCGTTAAAAACAACAGTACCCAAAAGTTAGATGTAAAACCGGTGTTCCCTCAACAAACATTATCCCGGCACGACATTGACAGCGCTGTTGATATTTTTTATTCCCTCCCTTTTTATAAAGGGTTGCTGTACAATCCTGAAACGAAGGCCTACCTTATTGGCGTACGCATCAACAAAGAGGTACTGGGCTCCAAAGCAAGGGAAAAAGTAATTGCACAAATTGAGTCGCTTGCTTACGATTTTGGTGAAAAGCATAATATTGAAATACATATCAGCGGGCTACCGCTCATACGCACCAATATGGCCATTAAGGTAGAAAAGGAAATGCGCTGGTTCCTGATTGGCTCCGTTTTAATTTCTGCTGTAATCCTCATGCTGTTCTTCAGGTCGGTAAGCGCTACGGTACTGTCATTGGGAGTAGTAATAACAGGTGTAATATGGAGCATGGGCATCATGCACCTTTTTGGATATAACATCAGCTTGCTAACGGCATTAATACCTCCGCTGATCGTAGTCATTGGTATCCCCAATTGTATTTACTTTCTGAATAAATATCATACGGCATGGCTTAATACGGGCGAAAAGCAGAGTGCACTCGTGGAAATGGTAGGCCGCATGGGTATTGTAACCCTGTTTTGTAATATTTCAGCCGCTATCGGGTTTGCTGTATTTGCTTTAACCAAAAGCGCCATATTAAAGGAGTTTGGCATGGTAGCGGGCATTAGCATAATGGCTATCTTTTTTATTTCACTGGCTGCTATTCCCGCGGCGCTGAGCTATTTACCTGCCCCTAAAATCAAACATGTAAAATACCTCGAAACAAAGTGGCTGGATAACGTGCTTACCCTGGTGGAGAAATGGGTATTCAATCATACCAGGACGATTTATATGGTTACCGGTTTGATTATTATATTTTCCATTTCAGGTATGTTCCGGCTGGTATCGGTAGGGCATATGGTTGATGATATACCCCAAACCGATAAAATTTATACTGATCTGAAGTTTTTTGAAAAGCATTTTAAAGGCATTATGCCCTTAGAGATTATTGTAGATACAAAAAAGAAATACGGCTTTGTGGGTATGAAGGCGCTGGATATTTTTCAGAAAATAGATTCACTCTCACAGTACATTGCCGCCAGGCCCGAAATGGCCCGGCCTTTATCGCTTGTTGAAGCATTAAAATTTGCGAAGCAGGGGTTTTATGATGGAGATAGCGCCAACTATGCCCTGCCTAATGCTTTTGATGGGGCATTTGTGAATGACTACCTGAAAGTGAATAAAGGCAGCGACAGTGCCGGTAGTACAAATACATTTCAGCAGCTTATGAACGCTTTTATGGACAGTACCCGGCAAAAAACCCGTATTAGCGTTAACATGGCTGATGTGGGAAGCAAAAAGCTGCCGCCCATATTAGACGATATCAAAAAAAGATCGGATGTGCTTTTTGACTCAACAAAATACAATGTACAGTTTACCGGTACCAGCGTTACGTTCTTGGAAGGAAGCCGTTTCATTATAAGCGGGCTACAGGAAAGCATCATGTGGGCATTTTTACTGATAGCCCTCTGCATGCTCTATCTTTTTAAATCGGTAAGAATATTGATCTGCTCCCTGATCCCTAATATTGTTCCGCTCATGCTTACCGCCGGTATTATGGGATGGGCAGGCATTCCGCTTAAACCATCAACAGTTTTAATATTCGGCATTGCTTTGGGTATTGCTATAGATGTAACGATTCGTTTTTTAGTTAATTACCGTCAGGAATTACCGGCTAATAATAATATGGTTAAACCTACTATCCTGCAAACTATCCATCATACAGGCATCAGTATTATTTATACCTCCCTGGTATTAATTGCGGGATTCAGCATTTTTATTTTCAGCGGTTTCGGTGGCACCAAAGCGCTTGGGTGGCTTACGTCACTTACCCTTCTTTCCGCTACAATAACCAACCTGGTGTTATTACCGGTATTATTGGTTGTTTTACACCGGCCAAAGCAGGCGAGACCTATTTGAGTTTTTCGCAAGAACCTGTTAAGGGCTGCATAGCACGATACTGGAATTACCTATCTATAGAAAGCAATAAATGCAATTGCCATGATGTCATATCTTACAGGCATTGCTTACTATAAAATTATTAATTAGTTCACTATAAATTATAAAAAATAATAATATTTTAAATATTGAATATTTTGCCTCTTCCGGGGCTTTAAAAAAAGCAGCAAAACCTTATGGATTGTTGTCTGAAACTGTATACAGGGTTAAATCTGAGAGATTTAACAAAAAATTTATTTTCTCAATTCTCTGTATCTTTGCAGCTTCATTTAAAACAAAAAACATGAGAAAAATTTTATCACTGCTGGCTATGCTATTACTATGCTCGGTAATAGCCTGGTCTCAAACAAAAACCGTAACAGGACGCGTAACAGACGAAAGTGGTGGCCCGGTTCCCTTTGCTACAATAACGATAAAGGGGAGCACTACAGGAGTTGCTGCAGACCAGGATGGAAACTTTAGCATTGTGGTAGGTTCCAATGACGTGCTTACAGTAAGTGCCGCCGGCTTTGAAGAGCAGGAGGTACGGGTAGGTAATCAGAATGTTTTGGGCATCACCTTACAGCCCGCAGCCAACCTGCAGGAAGTGGTGGTTACGGCTGTGGGTATTAGCAGGGCAGAAAAAGCGCTCGGGTATTCGGTAACAAAAGTTAGTCCGGGTACGCTGGTTCAAAACTCTGAACCCGACATGCTAAAAGGGTTGCAGGGCAAAGTAGCGGGTGTTGATATCCGCCAGGGAGAGGGTACACCGGGTGCAGCCACACGTGTTAATATTCGTGGATACACTTCCTTCTTTGGAAGTAATGAACCCCTGATCATTGTGGATGGGGTGTCTTACGACAACTCTCAGCTTGTTACATCGCACCAGCTTGAAGGTGGCGGCGCCTACCAGAACGGGCTTTCTTCAATAGATCCTAATGATATTGCGTCTATTTCAGTCCTGAAGGGTTCTGCTGCTGCTGCACTCTATGGCTCCAGGGCCTCTAACGGTGTTTTGGTTATTAAAACAAAATCAGGCTCTGCCGGAAGATCAAAGAAAGGAACGGAAGTTACTTACAGCAGTTCTTTGTCGTTTGAAAACGTAGCCAATCTTCCTGAATATCAAAATAGTTATGGTGCTGGTTCTGCTTTTACGTATTCAGCAGCAAATGGATCCTGGGGACAAAAATTTGGCACAAGAGATTCTATCCCCACATGGCCGGATTATTTAAATGCTTTCCCCGATATGTTCGGAGCAAATGTGCCTTATAGGGCGTACCCCAATAACGTAAAAGACCTGTTTGAAACAGGGGTGGTTACCGAAAACTCAATATCTGTTAATGGCGGAGATGAAAGGTCGTCGCTCAGCGCTACCGCAACCACCTTACAGCATAGTGGTTATGTTCCCAGCTCTAATTTCAAAAGAAACAATATTGCGATAGGAGGGGTTACTAAATTAGAGAACGGACTTACCATTCGTGGAAACTTTAGTTATGGCAATACGGGACAAAAAGGCAGCATGTTTGGTGAAAACCAGATTGATGGAGTGTCTTCCTCTTTTGCACGTTCTTTATTTTTGGCAAGGAACTGGGATTTAAACCTGCCTTATGAAGATGCTAACGGATTACCGGTATCTACCAGTAAAGCGCAATATGATAATCCGAGATGGGCAAATGAGCACAATACCATCACTACCAAAACCGACAGGTATATAGCCGGCTTATCGCTTGATTATGATATAAACAGGTGGTTAAGCGCATCCTATCAGATAGGAACGAACACCTATAATGCCAACCGGCTTGAAATTACGGATATAGGCTCCCGCGCCGCGGAAGGAATAGGGAACATTGTTGAGGGAAATTACCGTATCCAGTCTATAGAGTCCAATTTTTTAATAAATATCACTCCCAGATTAAAAAATGAGGATTTTTCGATCAAAGCAATTATTGGACATAACGTAAACCAAAGAACATACAGAGAATCAGAAGTAAACGGAAAAGGGATAATTGCTCCTGGTATATATACCTTAGCAAATACCAAAGACAAGACCATTAACGCCACTAATTCTTCTATCAGGCGGTTGTGGGGAACCTTTGCGGATCTAACTTTAGGATACAGGAACTATCTTTACCTGAACCTTACCGGAAGAAATGACTGGTCGTCAACACTTCCAAAGGAGAACAGGAGCTATTTTTACCCTTCTGCATCTGCTTCCTTCGTTTTCTCAGACGCATTGAATATCCAGGGTGATGTATTCTCCTACGGAAAGATTCGCGCAGCCTGGGCTAAAGTGGGCAGAGATGCCGACCCCTATTACCTGCAGGATACATATGTAGTGGGAGATCCATTTCTGGGACAGGCACTGGCCTCCGCTTCAGTTTCAGCAGCTAATGCCACGCTTAAGCCTGAATTTACTACAGAATATGAGTTTGGAGCAAATCTTGAGTTCTTTAAAAGAAGATTTGGTTTTGATGTAACCTATTTTGATAAGAGATCAACCAATCAAATTGCGCCTATAGATGTGCCTGCTTCAACGGGGTATGAAACAGCTTACGCTAATTTTGGATCTATTAGCAATAAGGGCTGGGAAATAGAAGTGCACGGCACGCCTGTAAGTACAAGGAACTTTAACTGGGAGATCAGGGGAACTTTTACCAAAATAAAATCAACGGTAGAGAGCTTGTCTGAAGGACTTTTAAGGTTAAGCCGCGGTGGCGTTTTCACTGATATCGGGCCCTATTTTGAGCCGGGATTACCCTATGGCTATATCAGGGGATCAATCAGCGCTAGAGATGATAATGGCAATTTGCTGATTGACCCGAGCACCGGAATGGTACTTAATGCTAAAGAACCGGCAATGATCGGCAATCCCAATCCTGACTTTAAAGCCGGGTTAATTAATACCATAACGTATAAAGGGTTCTTTTTGAATGCTGTCTTTGATATGACCAAGGGCGGCGATTTGTATTCAATTACTTTAAACTCAATGCTGGGACGCGGGGTATTAAAAGATACAGAAGAAAGGGAAACCTCGTGGATCATTCCCGGGGTATATGGCGATGCAGATGACCTGGTTCCTTTACTGGATGATAAAGGCCAGCCCATTAGGAACGCTACCCGTTTGAGCACTAATGATTTATTTTTCTCGGGTGGAGGTACTGCAGGTACTTTTGCCATCAACGGGCAGGATGAATGGTCTATATATGATGCCACTGTTTATCATTTCCGGGAGCTTACATTTGGATATAATTTGCCTAAAAGCCTTTTTGCCAAATTTCCCATCGGCAGCGCTACGTTAAGTGTTTCAGGAAGAAACCTGTGGCATTATGCTCCCAACGTTCCACGGTCTTCAAACTTTGATCCTGAAGTAAGTACCTATTCAAATTCAATTCAGGGATTTGAATTTTCAGCGGCACCTACAACCAGGAGAATGGGAGTTAACCTGAAAATTACTTTCTAATCTGTATGAACTAAAATATTTAGAAACATGAAATACTTAAAATATATATTACCTGGTATCCTCCTGTTTTCCCTGTCTTGCACAAAAGGATATCTTGATGTGAATACGGATCCTAACAATCCCACAGAAATGGCTGAGGCTAAATTGTTGCCAAATGCCCAAAAGGCGCTTGCCGATAATCTGGGTTTTGGCGTTGATGGCGCAGGTGGATTTAGCTATATGCTTTCGGTTTATACGCATCAGATCACTATGCGGGAATATCCGGATAAGTACGGAACTGAAGGGGTGAACCTGAATACAGCATGGAATAATATTTACACCGATGCGATCCGCAATTGCGAAGAGATCATTAAAAGTGCTGAAGAGTCGGAAAATACAATCTACAGCGGTATTGCAAAAATCATGAATGCTTATGCATATAGTCAGCTTGTAGATGTTTTTGGCGATATTCCTTTTTCCGAATCCAACGACTACCAGGGGGGTGCGGGTTTTGGTGCGCCGGCGTTTGACCAGGGAAAAGATATTTACCCGCAGTTGTTTACATTAATAGATGAAGGTATTGCCGACTTAAACAATACCACAGCGGAAAATCCTAATAAACCCGGAAGTGATGACCTGATTTATGGTGGAAATGTAAATGCCTGGATAAATGCAGCAAATACGATCAAATTAAAGTTGTATAACCAGGTTAGGCTGGTTCAGGATGTTTCCGGCCCGGTAAATGAATTGCTATCCGGCGGCAAGCTGATCGGCTCCACTGCCACCTCCTTTGTTTTCCCTTATGGTACCGCCGCTTCACCGAACGAGAGAAGCCCGTTTTTTGCTGATTATTATGCAACACAACGGTCTATTAACATAAGCCCCTGGTTTTATGAGATCATGAAGGGATACAATATGAAAGATATTAACGGAATGACAAAAGACTTTAACGTATTCTCCGGAATTGAAGATCCCCGGGTTCCCTATTACTTTTTTAACCAGTTACAGCCCGACGAGGGTAATATAGAAGGTAATCAAATAGAATACCGCGACGGTGGCTTTTCCAGCATTGTTTTTGGTTCCACTGGTCCTAACAGGGATAAGTCGCACGATAAATCTACCACGGTGATGGGTATTTACCCTGCCGGCGGACGTTATGATGACGGAGAGGGTAGCGGAGGAAGTGGTGTAACAGCGGGTAGCGGTACCGGGGCAGCGCCTTTCAGAATGCTTACTTATGCAGACCGGTTATTTATTGAGGCTGAACTGATACAGGCTGGTGTAGTAACAGGTGGACCCGCAGCCGCAAAAGATAAGTTAAAAGCCGCATTAAATGCCGCAATAGCACAGGTAGATTACGTAGTGACCAAAGCGGGAACGGTTAATCAAACCGTACCAAAGCTTGCAGGAACAGATGAAGCCAGTGATTTTATTGATGCAGTGGTTGCTTTATTTGAAAGCAGCAGTGCAGATAAGCAAATGGAAATCATTTTAACCCAGAAATGGATATCCAACTTTGGCGGTAATTCAGTGGATTGCTACAATGATTACAGGAGAACAAAGTATCCGGTAATTTTTGATCCCAATAATCCTGAAATGGCGCCCGATCGCTTTTTTCAGCCCCCGCTCACGGGAAATATTGAATTAGACCAGGCGCCGCTCATACCTGTAATTACCAGCAGATCGTACCCGGTAACTTTGCCCTGGAGCCAGCGCGAACTGGAGTTAAACAAAAATGCTCCGGCGCAAAAAACGCCTGCAAGCTTTAAAGTGTTCTGGATGAATTAAAAAAATCAGGAATACCTATTTTAAATATTAAAGAATATATAAGATGAAAAATATAAATGCAATATTAATTGTTCTTGCGCTGCCGCTCCTGCTGCTTACCAGTTGTAAAAAGGAGTACGGTCCGGATAAAATACCGAATTTTCCGGTAATGGACATTGCCCCGGTTCCCAAGTTCGCACTTGATCCGGCCGGAGACCTTGTTATTCAGCAACCCGAGGATTTTAAAAGTAAATTTACGCTGGATTTGTATTTTCCGGATGATCAAAAAACCGTTCCGCAATCAGCCGATGTGAGCATAGTAATGAATAATAACTATAAAGATATCAGGAAGTTTAAAACGGGGGTTACTACTTTCCCTGCAACTTTTGATATTACCGGTGCGGATCTGGCTAACTTGTTCAATATAGCCATAGAAGAGATCGTTCCGGGCTATAAGTTCGAGATAAGGGCAGATTTTACATTGAAAGACGGAACAGTAATACCGGGATTTGTTGCCTTACCAGACAAGAGCAGTCCTGCAAAAAGCAGCTCTCCCATTACCGCATCTTCTGATGTTAATAACTGGCCCGATTCAAAAACAAATATTATTTACAATGCTGTTTGTCCGTTAGAGATTGAAAATTTTGTAGGCAGCTTCACGGCTAATGATCCTTATTTCTGGGAAGATTCTTATCCTGTAACGATAACACTGGAAGAACCCAATGTATTGAAAGTTACAGGGCTGAATCAAACGCCGTCAGAGTCTATGAAAATTAAAATTGATTTTAAATCGTTCATAGCTACTGTAGATAAACAGATAATAGATCCTGCACCCTGGTTCTTTTCCTATACTAACCTTGCTGTACAGGGAACCGGTACAGTAGATGCATGTAACAACGTAATAAATTTAACCCTTACCTGGACAGTTGACCAGGGAAGCTTTGGAAGCGGCGACTTTATAATTAAATTATAGGTAACTGGTTATATTATACTTTTAATATTTAAGGGGCTGATTTATCAGCCCCTTAAATATTTGTACAACTTATTTACAATTTTTCGCAGACCCTGGTAAAGGAACAATAAATTTCCCTACACCACCACCAGCTCATAAAACCTGTTGGGATGAAGGTATTGGTTAGCCAGTTCCTGTATCTCCTTAGCGGTAACATTTTTTATATCGGCAACAGCGGTATAAAAGTAATCTTCACCCAGCTCATTCAATATAATGTTCTTCCACCTGCCTATAATATGAAAGGGTCCGTCAAGATCGCCCAGTATGGTTCCGATAAGATAATTCTTTACCAGCAGCAACTCTTCCTCCGGTACCGCTTTTTCACGCAATGCCTGCATCTCTTTATATACTTCCGCAATGGTGGCTTCGCAAACTTCTTTGCCGGCCTCGGTACTGATCATCCATGCCGTTTGCTGCACATGGTTTTGCATATAGCTGTGTATACCATAAGTATATCCTTTATCTTCTCTTATATTGCTCATAAGCCTTGAACCGAAATAACCGCCAAACAGCGTATTCAGTACCTGCGCTTTGGTAAAATGCGGGTGATGCCTGCCGGGAAAATGACTGGCTATACGAATGGCGCCCTGGATACCTTCCTTATCATTAATGATCCTGTATTTTTTTTCTGCGGCCGCTTCTACGGGATGCGTGATATGCGGTAACTGCGCTTTGTTTAACGGTAAGCTTCCGAAATTTTCATTCAATAGCAGTTCAATATTATTTGGCAGCCTGCCTGCGATAAATATAGTGCAGTTCCCGTTTACATAATACTGATCAAAAAACCGGCGGAGTTGCTCAGGCTGCAATGCGTCATAAGCTATGGAAGAGCTGTACTTGCCATAGGGGTGATTGATGCCGAACAAATATTCATCAATTAACCGGTTAGACACAAAATCGCATTTCTTAAGGTTCACCTCAAGCTTTTGTTTCATATTTTGCCTGTAAATATCCAGTTCCGCTTCCGGCATAGCAGACTCGGTGATCAGCTCCTGTATAACGGGCAACAGCTCATGCAGGTGCTTGGTTAAGCTGTGTAAGCTAAGCATAGCCGTTTCATTATAACAGGCACGGTTAAGGTAGGAACCGTAATACTCAAAATGTTCGTTAATGTTGAACGCGTTTTTCCGGGAAGTGCCGTTTTTGAGCATGTGATTGGTAGTTGAAGCCACCATATTCTGATGTTCATACCAGTTACCCGCGTTAAAAACCAGTTCCAATTGCACTACTTCCTCAACGCCCGCATCAATGGCATATACGGCAACCCCGTTGCTTAAAATAAACTTCCGGAAGGGCTTTAGTTCAAGTGTATAATTTATGGCATCCTTAATTCCGGGAGCAAATTGCCTGTTCACCATGGTCAATACATTCTGTTTTTTAATGATTACCAAAATAATACATGGTAATGCTGTTATTGGCGTCAAAAATAATTTCGGCTTCCTGCCGCAGTTCCTCAGCGCTAACCAACTGGTACCGCTCTAGTTCTTCATTGATCATATTGGTATTGCCCAATAAGGTATAAAAAGAAAGGCTGCCTGCCCTGTTCATCAAACTCATATCTTCAAAAATAATCAGGCTTTCCGTTTTGTTTTTTACTTTCCGTAATTCTTTTTCTTCCACAGAAGTACCTTTTATTTTTTGGAGCTCAGCCTCTACCGCCGCTTCGGCATCTTCCATTTTCACGCCCTTCACCAGCTTGCCCTCAATGGCTGCCAGTCCGGCATCTATGCTTCCGAAGTGGTAGCAGCCAATATTACTGAAGAGCTGTTTTTCTTTTACCAGCGATTGAAACAGCCGCGAGGAGCCACCGCCGCTCAATACTTCAGTAAGCAGATCGGTTGCGTAATACCGGCGGTCTGTGCGTGAGCAAATATGCCAGCATTTATAAAATGCGTCTGCGGGCACATTGGCGTGAACTTCTAGTTTGCGGGGAGCAGTTTGTACGGGCTCCAGGGGAAGATGACGAATGTATTTCTCTCCCGACGGAATATCGCCAAACCATTTTTCGGCAAGCTGCCTTACCTGTGCTGTGGTAACATGCCCGGCTACTGTAAGTATGGCATTTGACGGCCGGTAGTGCTTAAAGAAAAAACGTTTAACATCTTCCAGCGTTGCGTTTTCAATATGGCTAAGCTCCGCTCCGATTGTCATCCACCGGTAAGGATGCGTTGTATAGGCAAGGCTGCGCATTTTGTGCCATACATCGCCATAAGGCTTATTCAGGTAATGTTCTTTAAACTCTTCGCTTACTACTTTGCGTTGTGTTTCTAAACTTTTTTCGCCAAAAGCGAGGCTCAGCATCCTGTCGCTTTCTAACCAGAAGGCGGTTTCAATATTTTCTGCGGGCAACTGGCAGTAGTAATTGGTAAGGTCATTGGTGGTATAGGCGTTATTCTCTCCGCCCGCACGCTGCAGCGGTTCGTCGTACGATGGTATATTAACAGAGCCGCCAAACATCAGGTGCTCAAATAAATGTGCGAATCCTGTTTTTGAAGGATCCTCATCCCTTGCCCCAACATCATACATTACATTTACAACTGCCATAGGCGTAGCATGATCTTCATGCACCACAACCCTTAATCCGTTTTGCAGAACAAACTGTTCAAATGGTATCATAGTTAAAAATTCCTGTAGCTTAGAAAGGATTGCAAAATTAGGAGGAATATATGGAAAACCGTTTTAAATCAGAGAATACTGGCAGGTTTTAGCGTAAGCACAATAAGGCTGTCGTTACGGTTTACAATAATCTTTATTCGTTGGCCGGGTACCTGCAGCAGGTTTTTATACGTTTGAATATTATTCGAAATGTTATTACCTACGCTTACTACAATATCGCCGGTTTTAAACCCTGCATCCTCACCGGGCGAGCCGGCTATTACATCCTCCACCTGTATCCTGCCTTCAACAACGTAGATGCCTAAACCCGTGTATGCGTAATCGAAAGGAGAGCGGTAATGTGAATTGGGTACGAGATGTATTTCGCGTTTGGCATAATTAAGCGTTACATTAAAGCGCCGCAGCAAATCATTACCTACCAGTCCTGCCAGGTAAGGATAAGCTGTAATGTTATAGATATCTTCAAAAATATAGGTAGGCACATTACGAAAACGGTAGGGACCTATCCGCACTTCCTTTACCGTGGTTAAGCGCATTTCCATTTTGCCGCCCAGCCCCTCTGCCTGCGTAAGCACAGGCTTCTTCTTTGGATTAAGCACAGCACTGTCTCTGCTAAAGCTATCGGAAAGCAGGAAGCATAACCCCGCCCCGGAATCAAAATAGAATCGTGAATTAAGCCGCCTGTCATCCCTGAAATCTGCATGCATGATAGGGATGGAAGTGAGTAATGGTTTTAACATATAACCGCCGCGTTTATATTTAAAATCGCCCTGTGAATACACCGACAGCAGCAGGTTGTCATAATCAAAATGAACAATAAACCGGCTAAAAAAGCTAAAGCCTATTATACCATCTATTTTAACGCCGTATACGCTGGAAAGAATTTCATAATCATTCACGTGAAAATTAAGACTGTCTAACGAAAGCCCGGGTAAATGAAGCGTGGCGTTGTATAAAAAATTCACTTTGCGTATACCCGCTATGCCGCGGATGGTTCTTTCAGATGGCTGTGTGGGTATAGACAATTCATTTACAGTAGCGGAATCAAGTGAAATGCCGCCGCTTCCTGTATCTAATATAAAATTCAACGTATCGGGGTAATGATTCACCCGGGCCTGAATGATGACCACGCCACCGCTGAACTGCTGAAATTTAAATTGCGTGATCAGCTTTGCAGGTTCGCCGGAAACGATCCTGTGGCTGGCCATGATTGCAGCCGGAGGCATTATTGTAGCTATAAATGCAAAACAGGCAAATATTATTTTCATATGTAGTTCATAAATTTAATTCTTTTTGTATAGAAAATCCGCCCGCTCATCATTCATAATCTTATTACTTTTGCAGATACAGCATAGTATATCTGTTAAAACGATACATTATGGTGCTACGCTCATTTTTTATGTGAAGAAGCCTTAACTATGATGAATGTTGGAGATGTTTTACAAAAAGCGATGGGATTCGGGTTCCTTACCGTGGAGGAAGGGATATTTTTGTATGAGAACGCTGCGTTAACAGAGCTGATGTACGCAGCCGATGAGATGCGAAAGCAGCATGTTCCCCATGGGAAAGTTACCTGGCAGATAGACCGGAATGTGAATACCACTAACGTTTGTATCGCCAATTGTAAATTTTGTAATTTTTACCGTATCCCGGGTCATGCGGACGCATATATAACGGATATGCCTGCCTACCGCAAAAAGATAAAAGAAACCATAAAATACGGGGGCGATCAACTGCTGCTGCAGGGCGGGCATCATCCGCAATTAGGGCTTGATTTTTATACCGGCACTTTTCGTGCAATAAAAGCGGAATTCCCCGATATCAAACTGCATGCGCTCGGTCCTCCCGAAGTAGCACATATCTGCAAGCTTGAAAAAATGAGCCATCACGATGTGCTGAAAGCATTAAAGGAATCGGGACTTGATTCTTTACCGGGCGCCGGTGCAGAAATATTAACAGACAGGGTGAGAAGGCTGATCAGCAAAGGGAAATGCGGTGCGCAGGAATGGCTCGATATCATGCATGAAGCACATAAGCTGCATATTACTACCAGCGCCACTATGATGTTCGGGCATGTAGAAACCCTGCAGGAAAGATTTGAGCACCTGGTAAAGATCCGTGAAGTGCAAAGCAGGAAACCGGAAGATGCGAAAGGGTTTCTGGCATTCATTCCGTGGACTTTCCAGGATGTGGATACTTTGCTTACCCGCATACGTGGTGTGCATAATCTTACCACTGCTGAAGAATATATTCGCATGATCGCGCTTTCCCGCATTATGCTTCCCAATATAAAAAATATACAGGCTTCATGGCTTACGGTAGGTAAAAAAACAGCGCAAATTTGTTTACATGCAGGCGCCAATGATTTTGGCAGCATTATGATAGAAGAAAATGTGGTAAGCGCTGCGGGTGCGCCTCACCGGTTTACCTACAAATCCATCCAGGATGCCATACGGGAAGGAGGCTTCGAACCCCAATTGCGGAACCAGCAATATGAATGGCGCGAGATACCTGAATTAATAGAGGAGCAGTTGATTGATTATTAGTGCTGTGTCAAACGTGAAACGTGAGAAAAAGCTCTTGTATATTCAGCGTTTTTACAGACCCCACGGATTAATAATCTTCAGTCTGACAATATTTTAATCCCATTCGTTACGCAGTTCATTTAACTGATTGTCAATATCGGTCAGGGACTGCTTAGTCATCGCCCCTTTATATTTGGCAGTCCAGTTGACTGTAGTTGTGGATTGCGTTTTATCTTTTCGCATGCGGATAAGTTGCAGCAGTTCTAAATCCTGCAGCAATTTTATAGCTTTATTATTAAGAATATCTATAGTTACTGTTTGCATACCATATTTACTTTAGATTATCAGGCTCATTTTTCGTCCCGAAGCTATCATACTTATTCAGTTTGTATAAAAACTATTGATAAATCAAAATTATACTAATCCTCATTCACTTACCACCAGCCGGAATCCATTGCCGTGTATATTCACTATTTCAAGATTGGGATCTTCCCTAAGATATTTTCTGAGCTTGGCAATATACACATCCATGCTTCTTCCGTTAAAGTAGGTATCGCTGCCCCATATGCGCTTTAATGCAATTTCCCTGGGCAGCAAGTCGTTTTTATATTCTGCCAGCATTTTCAGCAATTCATTTTCTTTGGGCGATAAGGTTTGTGTTTTTCCTGCAATAATGAGCTCGCGTAATTTAGGATTGAAATGATAGTTACCCAGATCAAACTCTATGTTGGCGGCATCCTTATTCAGATCGTCATTGCGTTTAAGTATAGCTTTAATTTTCAGCAGCAGTACTTCACTGTCAAAAGGCTTGGTTATATAGTCGTCGGCGCCTAATTTATAACCCTGGATGATATCTTCCTTCATCGTTTTCGCGGAAAGAAAAAACAGGGGAATATCCGGGTTAATATCCCTGATCTCCTCGGCCAGCTTAAAGCCATCCATGTTAGGCATCATTACATCCAGCAGACAAAGCTCAAACTTTTCGCGCTGAAAAGCAGCTAAGCCCAGGCGCCCGTCTCTTTCTAAGGTTACATCATAATCATTGAGCTCAAGATAATTCTTCAATACCAGCCCCAGGTTCTGATCGTCTTCGCATAACAATATTTTGTGCTTTTGTGCTTCCATAATTCAAACATTTAGTGACAAATAAATATAATTAGTTTCCGCTTTATAATAAAACGCGAATAAACTTTTGTTAAAGCTATTAAATATACGAATCTTTAAATTTGCAGTTAAATATACCAATCATGCGGTTAACACCGGAAAACAAGTTTAAAAAGCTGATCGTAATAGGCGACAGGCTTTTAATAAAACCCCTGCAATCTAATCAAAAAACCGCCAGTGGCTTGTATCTTCCGCCCGGCGTGCAGGAAAAGGAAAGGGTACAGCAGGGATATGTAATTAAGCACGGCCCGGGTTATGCTATTCCGATGCCCGTTGAAAATGAACCCTGGAAAACCGAAGAAGAGCAGGTAAAATATATTCCGCTCCAGGCAAGGGAAGGCGATTTGGCCATTTTTTTACTGAGCGGGGCAACAGAAGTAATGTATGAAGATGAAAAGTATTTCATCGTTCCGCAAAGCGCTATATTAATGCTGGAAAGAGAAGAGGATATATAAGAATAAGTTTATCCGGTTGCGTTAATCCTTTAACTTTCCCTAAAATTATTGAACATGGCTGATAAAAATGCATTTATACAATCCGTTAATGCCGGTTATACATTCAGGGGCGAAAGCTTTGCATTAGGCGCCGCTACGCTTAACGGTGAAGTGCTGAGCGAAGCCCTTGTTCATTTGCCGCTAAAAACAATGAACCGGCACGGGTTAATAGCAGGGGCTACAGGAACAGGAAAAACCAAAACCCTGCAGGTAATTGCCGAAGGGTTAAGCAACGCCAGTGTGCCGGTATTGCTGATGGACATCAAGGGCGATTTAAGCGGACTGGCAGAAGCCGGTGCATTTAACGATAAAATTAAAGAGCGGTATGGTAAAATGGCGCTGGAATATGTTCCCGCATCTTTTCCGGTTGAACTGATGAGCCTTAGCGGGGAGAAAGGTGTTCGGTTGCGGGCTACCGTTAGTGAGTTTGGCCCTGTGTTAATTTCAAAGATCCTCGGATTAAACGATACGCAACAGGGACTGGTGGCACTGATCTTTAAATATTGCGATGACCAGAAGATACCCCTGCTTGATCTGAAGGATTTTATTAAAATGCTTCAGTATATCAGCAATGAAGGAAAGCCTGATATTGAAAAACAATATGGTAAAATATCTACCACAAGCACAGGCACTATATTGCGGAAGATCATAGAGCTGCAGCAGCAGGGCGCTGATGTGTTTTTCGGAGAGCCTTCTTTTGAAGTGGATGACTTAATGCGTATCAGCGATGACGGAAGAGGGATCATTAATATACTTAGAGTAACAGACATGCAGAACCGCCCCAAGCTGTTCTCTACTTTTATGCTGCAGCTCCTTGCCGAACTGTATGCGGTTTTACCTGAGGCCGGCGACTTAGATAAGCCTAAGCTGGTATTATTTATTGATGAAGCCCACTTAGTATTCCAGGAGGCAACGAGCGCTTTGCTTCAGCAGATAGAAACCATCATTAAGCTGATACGCTCCAAAGGAGTGGGTATTTTCTTTTGTACGCAAAACCCACAGGATGTGCCCGCATCTGTTTTAAGCCAGTTAGGCTTAAAAGTGCAGCATGCATTGCGGGCATTTACTGCCGCCGACCGCAAAACCATTAAGCAGGCCGCGGAAAACTATCCCGAGACCAATTATTATAAGGTAAATGATCTGATAACAGAACTGGGCATTGGCGAGGCTTTGGTAACCATGCTCAATGAAAAGGGAATACCCACCCCCCTGGTCCATACTTTACTTATCTCGCCACAGTCGAGAATGGATGTATTAACCGATGCAGAGATCAATACCTTAACGGCGCAATCCAAACTGGTAAAAAAATATGAACAACCCATTGACCGTGAAAGTGCTTATGAAATATTATCTGCTAAATTAGACGAAGCGGAAAAAAAATCAGCCGAAAAAACCATACAAAAACCTGCTTCAAAGCCCGAACCTTCTGTTATTGAAAAAGTTTTAGATAATCCTGTATCGAGGCAGGTGCAAAGAACCGCTGCTACTATTATTACCAGAAGCTTATTGGGAGCGCTTGGATTAGGAGGAAGGAGCAGTTCAAAAAAGAAAACAAGCTGGTTCTGAACGCTTTAAGAAATCTTTATTAAAAAAAGGAAAAAGATATTCCATTTTTGGTGAAAACCTTACAGGTAATTGGTAGAAAAAATTAAGTGCATACCACTAAAAGGGTATTGTTTGAACAACTATCCTCATTATCTTTGACTCGGTTTTTCATAGGATATTGGATTTTAAAAACGGGCTGGATTTCTATCCTGGCCCTTTTTTTTTATACTTACTTTTCCGCCATACCCCGCTTCGCTCATCTCTATGTAGTTTTCAGCCAGTAAATGCTCAATTACCTTCCATATTGTTTGTGCATCCGTTATCCGGAGCCGCCGCATCAGTTCGTTGATACTTAAAGGCCCCTGCATAAGCGCGCTTGTGATATCCGCCTGCAATAGCGAAAAAGCATCGTTAGAAAGCCTTGCCTTCTTCTTTTGGATACAATTATCACAAATTCCGCATGGCTTCGCGGAATGATCATTAAAATAATTGGCTATAATTTGCGCATGGCAACGCTGTATATCTTTAGCGTAGCCGATAATGGCGTCTGTTTGCTGCATTAAAACAGCCTTTCTTTTTTGATAATTGGCCGTGTTAATCGTAAGGTTGTCGGTTATTACCCTGTTACTCCGGAACCGGATCTGAGGAGCATCTTTCCGGGGTTGGTATTGAATGAGTCCCCTGGACTGAAGCTGCAACAGGATGTTTTTTATCTCACTGCTGTCTTTTTTCAAGCCTTTCGCTATTTGTTTTTCGCTCACCGGCACAGCAATATCAAAAATACCTCCATAGGAACGAAGCAGATACTTAATGCAGGGCGTTAGCGCAGGGTAATCTTTTTCTGCCTGCTGAAGGGTTTCTTTTCCACAGCAAAAAACCACTGTTGAAGGAATAAAAAGCTGCTCGTTGTATTCAATGATGCTTTCCTGCTCCAACGCTTTGATGGCATAAGTAGCAGACAGTACATTTAGCTTAAAAAGCGTTGTAAACGCTTCCATATCAAAATCAAAAAAAATATCCCTGCCCGAACCTGCCGGTAACTGGAGATAGTTTACCAGACACTGGTAAACATGTTTAATGTCTTCAAAAGAAGGGAAGCGGATATCAGGCTGTTTTTGCAGATCCTCGATGTCCTGGTTAGTGTATAATAATACAGCGTACGATTTTTGTCCGTCCCTGCCTGCCCGCCCGGCCTCCTGGTAATAACTTTCTATGCAATCGGGGATATCTGCATGCACCACTGTTCTTACATCGGGTTTGTCTATGCCCATTCCAAAGGCATTGGTGCATACCATAATGCGGGTTTTGTTCTTCAGCCAGTTTTCCTGTTTTTCATTCCTGTCATCGTGCGATAAGCCGGCGTGGTAATAATCGGCGCTAATATGGTGCAGTTGCAGCAATTCGGCTATTGTTTTGGTGCGTTTGCGGCTCCGGCAATATACAATTCCGCTGCCCGGTACCTTTTGAATGACCTGGAGCAGCTTATTCATTTTTACGTCTGTGTTAAATACGCTGTAGGAAAGATTAGGTCTTTCATAGGATTGCTGAAATATTTGCTTTTCCTTAAACAGCAGCTTATCGCAAATATCTTCCTGCACGGTTTTGGTTGCCGACGCTGTAAGTGCCAGCACGGGCACGCCGGGTTTTTCTTCACGTATGGCCGCAATAGTGAGGTAAGCAGGACGAAAATCGTAACCCCATTGCGAAATACAATGGGCTTCATCTACCGCAATGAGGTTAATGGGCAAAGCGGGTAAATAATCTTTAAAGAAATCCGTCTCCAGGCGTTCGGGCGATACATACAGGAATTTATAATTGCCGTATAATGCGTTGTCTAAGGTTTTCTTCACCTGGGCAAACGGCATTCCCGAATGAATACTAAGCGCCAGTATCCCTTTTTCCTTCAGGTTTTGTACCTGGTCTTTCATTAATGCGATCAATGGCGTTATAACCAGGCAAATGCCTTTTGAAGCTAAGGCCGGTACCTGGAAGCAAATGGATTTACCCCCGCCGGTGGGCATAATGGCTAAGGTATCCCTGCCGTTTAATACAGATTGTATGATGCTTTCCTGCATCGGGCGGAACGCAGTATAACCCCAGTTGGATTGTAGTATAGAATGTATATCTGCCAAAAATGAATTGTAAAGGGCAAATATCAGTAAAAGCACCAAGAAGCCAAATGGCAAGAAACAAATAAAAGTTTATCTGTCATTAGCAGCAGCCTGCCCGCAGTGGAAGAAAGGGTTCATTTGTATCTACCACGACGGACAGGTTTGGCTTTTGTGATTTGGTTCCTGGTGTTTTTGCGGGTTACAGGTTGCAGGTTTCAGGGAATATCCGTTGCGGCAATTAGCAATCAGGTATCGGTCAGGGGAGTTATTACTAACGATAGAATGAGTACTCCTTTTTTCTACTGCCCAAAGCGCATAGTTCAAAGCTAATCGCTGAAAGCCAGCCTCCTCCCGATTTCGGGTTTTCGACTTCGGGTTTCTTAACTTAGCGTACTATCCGCTGCATCCCCTTATTCCCACGAATGCAGCGCCAGTATGGGCAAGCTGCTGTGGTAGGCCAGCTTTTTAGTATTGCTGCTTTTGAACAGGCCCGACAGGAAGGTATGCTTACGCGGAACGGTAATAATAACATCCGCGCTATACTCTTCTGCGAACTTATCTACTGCCGCTGTAAAATTTTCTTCCAGTACAAAAAAGAAATGCGGGTTATAATCTTTCAGCAGGGGTTCCAGCTTTCTTTTTTCTTCCAGCTCTGCTTCGGGTACGGCTGTGTGGGTTGCGGTTACATGCACTACATACAGCTCCGGCTGAAGCAGATCCAAAACTTTCTTTAGGGGCCGTAAAGGGGTGGTAGATTCCACATTTTTCAGGTCGGAAGTAAAGATAACGCGATCTATTTTTTTGTAAGACGCGTTGCCGGGTACAATAAAAACCGGGCAAATATCCTTGCTGATCACATTCAGCGTATTGCTGCCGATAATCAATTGTTCTATTTTGCTGCTACCGGTAATGCCCATTACAATAAGGTCGGCCTCATTTTGTTTCACATATTTTTCGAGGCAGGGTGCCAGGCGGCCTTCTTCCGCTACCACATCAACCGGAACTTTTGAAATGGCTTCCATTTCCCTTTTGAGGTTATTTAAAGCCATAATAGCCACATTCTTCCTGGCATCCGGATCAATCAGCAAAGGGGTGCCATCAGAGCCCGCAATAATCGTTTCATACACATAATATAGGGTAACAGTGCTGTCGGGCAGGTCTGCTGCCAACTGAACAGCGTATTTCGCCGCGTTTACTGAAGGTTCTGAAAAATCTACCGGGGCAATGATCTTTTTCATGAATATGTAGTTTAATGAACAAATGTAATTTTGAAGATACGAAATACCCGCTTGCAGCCGCTGATTTATGTGAGGAGATGAAGTGATTGTTATCAGGTGGTAATATCAACCGGGCATCATAACCGGATGCTGTATACTGTTATTGCCTGCTTAGCCATTGCAACAGCTCAACCGACTGCAACCGCCGGCAAATATAAAAGAAGCTGTTGCTGGTTGCTTCGCTGTAATGCTTTTTGAGCAGGGCTGTCTTACACGGCATATCTAACCGCGAGTAAGTGATCGCCCAGAGCATGGTAGTGTTTTGCATATAGGAGATATTGTCGTAAAATTCCTTAGTTAAGCTTTCGAAATCGGGCAGATCCATATTGTACTGCCGGTATGATAAAGGGTCAATGGGAACAGGATAAAAACGTTTGGTAAGCTGCAGTTGCGGCGGACTCACCACATAATCCCTGTGCCTGTCTAAAGGATCGAACCGCAGTTCCCATTCAATCGTTTCCGGGTCTTGGTCCTGCTGTGGATTCAGCACCTCACTCAGCTCGTTTTCTATAATGGTATTGGCCTGCAGTTCTTCGTTATAGTGCCTTATCGCTTCCCTGTCTTTTTTATTCAGGTATTCAAAATCATCTGCAAGAGTTTGTTCATCTACTATAAAGTCCGGGTCTTCATCCAGCAGCCAGCCTGCCATTTCCGCCCGGCGATCCCTGTAAGCGTTGTTCAGGTAATTGGCTTTTGCCCACTGGCTAATCACTTTCGATGCAACGGGATAGCGCAGCACCCTGTTCAGCAGCATATACGATTTTTCTATATTGCTGCAGAGCCACTGTTCTTCTCCGGCACCCAATGCCGCGTTGATCAACACGCTGTTACATAATACTTTGATGGTTTCCGCCTGCGTGCGGTTAACGGGCAGCTCAATATCAAAGGTTCGCTGAAACAGCCAGCAAATTTTCTTATTTACCTCCACCGGAAAGGGATGTAACTCTGCCTTTGAGCGCCCATAATAATCTTTCACCGCTTTTACCTTAGAGCCATACTGCTTGATAACCGATACCAGCAACAACCTGTTCACACGCGCTTTACTGTACCACAGGCTGCAGGCCAAATCTACAAGCGATACCAGCACTTTCGGATTATACGAGTAATACGGCAGCACATGCCGCACTTTAAGAAAATCTTTATAGGTAGTAATCAGATCATCGGGCGGATAAGTACGCTCTATGGCGGCGATGGCTTTGGATATTTCGGTGGGGGTGGGCATGGGGCTGATTAATGAATGAAAAAGATATTATATTGTATTATATTGTTTTACTGCTACATAAATGAGTATAGATAAAATTATTGCCAGTAAGACCACTTGGATTGTTCTGTTTGTTTTGACTTCCTTCTTCAACAAATCATTTTGCTCTGCCAATAGTTTTGTCTTGCTTTCTAGGAGTTCAACATTTCGTTTTACCTCGTTGTCCTGATTACTCAAATGGCTTGAAGTTTCCTCACGGAATGAGCTAATTACCTGTTTTACTTCTTTGTGATTACTGTCAATGGTATTTTGAATTGTTCCAAGCATCTGAACAACACCTGTCAAAGTGCGAGTAAGTGAAGCCAGAGTAATATTGATTCCATTAATAGCTCCGAAAATTTCAGAGAGAGTCTTTTGTAGCTTGTCGAAATACTTGTCAAGATCAACACTCTCAAGTCTCTCTACTTGCCGTTTCAATTCGTCAATTTTCCTTTGCAGTTCCTGTGATTTGCTGTCAATTTTCTTAAGCTCTTCGGATAAATCCTTCCTTAATTGCTCAATGAAAGTATTCTGTAAGTCGTGAAACAATTTATTGAGGTCAGTATTTGCAAGCCTTAAGATTTCCCTTTGCAGTTCATTCGCCCTTGTTGAAAGTTCCTTTAGCTTCTCAGTAAACAAAGTATTGTTGCCGTCTAAGTATGTTTTAGTTGAAAGACCTAAACTTTCGGTTACTTGCTTAGAGATTTCTACCACTTTATTAAATGCCACTTCAAATTCTTTAGGCAAATCATCAACCCCCTTTTTTGCTTCTTCTATTTGCTTTCTGATTTCTTCAAGTCGTCCAACTTCTGACTTCAACTTTTCAAGTTCCCCAAGACTTTTGTCCAATAGCTCTGATTGTCGGTCAATTAAACTCATGCGATTTCCAATTTTTTGATAGTGTTTTTTGTATACTCGCTATTCACCAATAACATTATATGGTGCATAGCTGAATCCAAATATGATTTGTACTCTGTATTATTTGTAGCGCGTAAAATTAATATTTCAAAATCCTGCAAGTTTCTTTTCAAACTATCATAATCACTGGTTTCTTTATAGAATGCACAAAAACCTTCTATTAAGTAATCTTCTGCTTCGCTGTAATAGAACTTATTGTTTAATCCAAACGTTGCAAAGGCATATAGAATTTTAAGTGTGTATTCATGTTCATAATCTTGTTTTGCAAGAGTTCGCCAAATCCTTTTGCAGGAGCCTCTCATCATCTTGCATTCTGCAATAAATCGGCTTTGATCAACTAGTAATTTGGCATACTTAATAAAATCCTCCCAACTTGAAGTTCGCCCTTTATCAGTATCATCTGTAAGCGAATAAGGCTCATTGTTAATCCTAAACCCGGGTCTTGAGTATTTAGCATTGAAATAGTAATACATTTCTTCCTTAAAAAAGTAGTTATACCAGAAACTTCTAAAAGATGTTTCGTTTATTATTCCTGCAGCTTTCTTTTGAGAGTTAGTTATAAAAGAAAACAATTCATCAATTCCTTCTTTTCTCTTACGAACAATGTCTTCATATGTAAATTCCAAAACTTTTCGAATACATTTTTTAATGGTTTCAAATGTATCCAAATCGGCAGTCTCATTTATTAGTTCTTCTATTTTTTTTAATGTTTCAGTCCGGGAAAGATACTTTAGCATGTGCTCTTCTGTTTTTTCAATAAAGTATGCCTTTTCTCTTTTGAGAATATTAAAGGTAAAGAGTCCCAAGTTGTAATCAACTGTATAATTATCTATAAAGCCCACTGAATAAAACCTATACAGCATTCTGGAGACATCCGACATTTTAATATCAGAATAATACAATTCTTTATACAGCTTTCGATTCTTAGCGAATACTGGTGTGTCAAAAATATTCACATCCCATATTTCTTCAACTCTTAGAATGAAATCTTCAAAATTGTATGACGCATTTGATACGCTGGTTAAAAAGTCCTCAGTTGAATTATAATTACTAAAAAGTGCTAACGGACCAAGGTTTATGTCCCTGGCTATCCTTGCTTCTATGTTACATTGCTCAAAATTTGTTGGCACCTTAAATTCAAACTGTTCTCTATCGGATTTATTATAGAATTCAATTAGCGATAATCCTTTGTTCAAGCCCTCAATGATATTTTCAGTAAGAAATTCAAAAAGTGTAGCATATCCTTGATTAGACTCTCGCCACTCATTTATAATAAAAGATAGCACATGTTTTGCTTTTTCAGAATCAGGACTTTGATTAGCAGGCAATCCATTTATAGTAAAGAAAGGTGGATTTACAGTAGTTCTAATCTTTCCTATAGCTGCGCCTGTTGAACTGTTGACGAGCATATTCCCTTGATACGGACCTTCTATTGTAAGATTTAGATTAATTGCATCATCATTTTCAAAATTGTATTTTTCAACAATTAGTTTCAATTGAGATGTATTGATGCCTTGATTGTAATTAAACAATCTATGTAATTGACAAATTTCAGTATCAATTCCTTTAAAGTTATTGTTGTGAAAATAATCGTGGATTGATTTATCCAAGTTAAATTCACTGATTTCCTTTTTTTCAATTCGAACTCCTATTTTATTAAATTCATTCAACAAGCTTTGCTCTGTTTGATAATATTTTTTTTGTATGCGGTTTAGAAAATCACTATATGCCTCAATTATTTCCCTTGCTTTTTTTCGAATATTTCGCGTTGGAAATAGTTTTGGATTGTGGCTGATAAAAAAATCTTGGCGTGTCGTGTAATATTTTTTGCTATCGAGAAAGATGGTACATATAGATTTAGCTTTATCTCTGCCGGCTCTCCCCGCTTCTTGAATATAGCTTTCAGGAGAAGATGAAAAGTTTATGTGGTTGACTGACCTAATGTTTTCTTTGTCTATCCCCATGCCAAAGGCCTTTGTACAAACCATTGTATTGACTTTCCCTTCAAGAAAGTTTAAAAAGTAATTTTGAATTTTTTCAACAACAGCTTTAGGTATTCTGTCATCACCTCCCATAAAATAACCCTTATATCCATCTGGAACAATAAGGTTTTCAAATACCTCTCTACCATTAGGATGGCTATTTGCTTCTTGGGTAATTCCTAAGCTTCCTGTTATATGCGGACAAAAAATGATTGTTACGAGATTATAAAACGTACCATAGGAATGAGATTTTGTAATCCTTTTAAAAAAAAATTCTATTCCCTTTTCTGTAGACGTATCAATTTCAAAGTCAGTAAAATGCTGTTCAAGACCTAAGTGTACAACCTCTTCATTTATTGATTTCAAATGCTCTATTAAATTTTCATAAAGGTTGTTCAATAATTCTTGTTTCGATGCTCCTATTAGGTTCTTGAGGTCTTGCGATTCTACAGGATAAGTTGTTGGTTGCTTTTCATTTTCAATAATATTAAAAAAGAGTTCTGGTCTGATTGTATTATCTATAGAAATAATCGCATCATTAGCTTCTTCTTGCCGAATTTTCAATTCTCTTTCTATATCTGCTAACACATCAAATGAGGCAGTGGCTGTTAGACCAATGAGAGAAACGGATTTGCCGTTTCTTGTCTTTGCAAATTTTTGGGCATTCTTGCCAAGCATCAAGTATGTTGAACGGAAGTCATGGCCCCATTCAGAAACGCAATGAACTTCATCAATTACGCAGTAAGAAAAAGCAAGTCCAAACTCCGATGTATCAATAGATTGAATGATGTTTCTGAAATCTTGCATTACAAATCTTTCAGGAGAAATAAATAAAAACATAGTCTCTCCATATCTGAAATTTACCAACTTTTTGACCTTATCCTCTCTCCTCAGATTTGAGTTAATAAAATCACAACAGTCAATCCAGTTTTGCTTAAGAACCCTTACCTGATCTTCCATCAAAGACTTAATCGGGTCAACTACTAAGCAAAGCCCTGGCTGCAAAAATGCAGGTAGTTGAAAGGTCAATGATTTTCCACCTCCAGTTGGCAACAGACCAATCACTGGCTTTTGCTCTAAGGCTCTCGAAATGATAGGTAGTTGTCCTTCTCTAAAACTTACCTTTCTGAAAATGTTTTGAATAAAAAAATTGATGTTACTTCCATACTTTTTAACTGGTTCGTATGAGCCATCAGCCTTTTTCCTGACTAACTGTTTGTAATGAAGTAGGTCCGCGCAATAAGTCCTTCTTGATCTTCCAAACGAAGTATCATAGTAATGTGCGGAACGGATTTTAATAGTTTTCTCCTTATGTTGGTGAAAATCTGTTTCATTATAAATGTTTGAGCGCCTTAAAATAGAATGGTCAACAACAATGTCAAAGTAATTTTGGGAAAAGAATTTTTCATTCTGGATGTTAGCATTGAAATGAAGTTTTCTGTCAATCACCCATTTTTCGGTTTCATAGATCGTTAGTTCAATTTCTGGTAAAGGCAATTTGTCCTTTTCATCTAGCAAAGCATTCAGGTTTTCAAATAACTCTTGCAATGATTTTATTGCTGCTGCTCCGCAAGGAAAATCTCTTTCAACTACTGCAAGTTTTATTTTCTCCTTTTTGAAAAATTCAGGATGAACCAAAAGAAATTCAAGAATTGCTTTTTGAATTCTCGCAACAGCGAACGGAATAAAAATCAAAGAATATTCTGTAAGACATTTTGAAATGTCTCTTTCAAAATTATTCTTGAAATGCTGGTAAACTTCTCTTCCAATCAACACTTCAAAATCTGAATTACGCTGTGTAATTGTATCAACCGTAAAGCGTATTGTTTCAAAGTTCTCTTTTTCCGCAATTGCATCCCTATATCCATCGTAGTATCTTCCCTCAGATATAAAATGATTATTGTGCCCATCAATTTCAAATATCCGGCCAATTCTCTCATAACATTTGTTAGCTTCAACCCAATGCAAATAAGGACTGGTAAAACAAAAGTCAACAGTTCTGCCGCCAACTAACCTTTCATTTATTGTTGAGAAATCTCGTTGTGATTCAAGAATCTGCTTTAAAAAGGGATGTTTTTCGATAAATTCCCATTCTAAATTGCTTCCGGGATTTCCACCATAATTTGCACGGTTAATTTCCAGCTTCGGTTCTATAATGTGAAGCAACTCAAAAACGGTTTTGTAATTGATTGGGATTATAGATTCAGGAAAATTAATCACAGATTCATCTGTGTTGAAGTCAATTAATCCTATCTCAGCAAAAATATTCTCTAGTACAATTGGAGATCTAGTTGGGAGACCTCTTGTTATTATGTTGTTGAGCGTAACTAAAACAGGATGAAGTCCTTTGAAGTTAGGATTATGGTGGTAAGGAAATTCAACCTCGAAAGCACTAACATGCTGGAGAAGTCCGTTTATTTGATCAAATTTGATTTTATCCTGAGGTAAATGCTTGTTTAAAGAACTTTTGAAGGTCGTAATGACTTTAGCAATAGTGTCGGCTATATATCCTGCTTTAAACTGCATTGCTTTTAAGCTTTTAACAAAAGAGATAAGGAGACACGCTACTATCAGGTAAAAGCAAGTCAAGTGTAAATTCGGGTATACGACTTACTGAAGCGTTAAACTGTCTGCCCTTTATCTCTAATAATTTGAATATTTTGATTCGATAGGGTTGTTGGCGATCTGTTCATTGGCTTACGCTATTTGTAAGACTTGGTATTCTTGCAAATAGTAAGCAATTACTGTTTAAAGATATAAAAATTGCGAGCATATCTACTTCTAATCTTTGGAGAGCAACAATATAACCCCGGTTTCAAAGTTGTCAAATTTGACCACTTTAAAATGAACGGTGGACTGCCGGGTTTTGTGCTGAAGCTTTTGAATTATTACTACTACAAACCAATGCTTGCAGCTTTTCTTCAAGCATCAGGCCCGCATTTTCCGGCTCTTAATAATTTGAGGCGCCGGATATTGTATTGTAGCCCGAAGGGCTTGAATGTGATTAGCCCCCAACAAAGTTGGGGGTGACAGTAGCGGGTTAAAACAACCCCGCTTGCGGGGTTGAATGTTGGAAGGTTAATGTAAATTACAGCTTCATATTACAACGTACTATAACTATAACCAATGAATTAAACACCATGAGCTATCGTCAGATTTTTTACCAGATTGTTTTTGGCACAAAGCACCGCAAAATGACTATTGCTGAACAAAATTGCGAACAGCTTTACAAATATATTTGGGGAATTATACGGAATAAGAAATGTAAACTTTACCGTATTAATGGAGCAGAAGATCACATTCATATTTTTTCAGACCTCCATCCCTCAACATCACTTGCTGATTATATTAAGGATATAAAAATAGCAAGCAATGGCTGGATGAAGGATAGTGGTTTGTTTCCGGGTTTTGAGGGATGGCAGGAAAGCTATGGTGCTTTTACCTACTCCATAAAAGAAAAAGATGCTGTTATCAATTATATTAAAAACCAAAAGGAGCATCACAAAAAAGAAACATTCCATGATGAATTCAGGAGGTTGCTGATAGAAAACGGTGTTGAATTTAATGAGAAATACCTGCTTTAAACTGTTCCATTCAACCCTTTCAGGGTTGTGGCATTTTCTCCGCCTTTTACCCCGGGTTACACCCGGGGCTATTCAAATGTAAGCCCTTCGGGCTTGCTCCGGCAACCTCAGAATATTCATTAGTCCATTTTTTAGCCGGGAAATATGTTAAGCAATAATGATTCTATATATTCAGATGCGAATTGCTAATACTATAAAAAGCACTATGAAAAAACATCCATCATTAAAGTACAGGACATTGATATTGCCGTGATCACTTCAGGAGAAGATGATTGTATTTGTTTAACCGATATTGCCAAAACCAGAGAGGGTGAGTCCCAGGCAGCGGATATTATTAAAAACTGGATACGTGGCAGATCCACGCTTGAATTTTTGGGCACATGGGAGCAATTATATAACCCCGGTTTTAAAGTGGTCAAATTTGACCACTTTAAAATGAACGGTGGACTGCCGGGTTTTGTGCTGAAGCTTTTGAATTATTACTACTACAAACCAATGCTTGCAGCTTTTCTTCCGGCATTACAACCCTGTAACTAATTTGTATATTAAATACAAACGCTGTGTATGAAAACGAAGCAGGCCGCCAGGCAGGAACCTTCTGTTTTTGCCCTGATTGTGGATAAGCTCCGCTATATGGATGAAGTAGAATTGAAGTTGGCTTATATAAAACTGTTCAGAAAGGAATTGGAAGAAGAGTGGAAATCCGTAACTGCTGAGGCTGATTTTAGTACGGTTACAGATAAGGAAATCGTAGCTGCTATTCAACGTGAACATTACGGAACCGAATGACAGCGTGTAGATGCTGTCTAAAATTATTTAGAAGCATGTTTATTTTAAGCAGTAGCCCCTCATATCGGGGGACACCGATAACACCGGCGACTTTCCGCATCTTCTGTGTCCCACCAGCCCCTATGTCCCACGAACCTGTTATTTAGCTTAAAAGTCAGTGCCTTTCATCGGCCGGTATCTGCTATTCTTCCTTTTTCTCACCTAACAATGCCAGAAAATGTTTTATCCTTGCAACCGTTTCTTCCTTGCCCAACAGCTCAGCAATATGAAACACACCCGGTCCAAATTTGCCGCCTACCAGCATAATACGCAGCGGCAGCAGCAGTTCGCCGGGTTTGATCTGATGCGCTGCCGCCATTTCTTTAAAGCCGGTTTCTAAGTCATGCGCATTCCAGTTGCTGTTTAATTCAAAGCTGCGGATCAGTTCAGCGAAGAACACCTGTTTGGCTTCATTCCATTTTGGTTTTACGGCGTCTACATCATATTTTTCGGGCGCCTTAAAAAAGAAACCAGCCTGCTCCACAAAATCGGTTAATAAAACGCAGCGTTCTTTCACCAATTCCAATACCTGTATAAATTGCGCCTGGTTTGTTATGGCTATGCCCTTATTTTCCAATAGCTCCTTCACCTGTAACTCGTAACCTGTAACCTGTAACTTCTTTATCCATTCATGATTGAACCATTTCGCTTTTTCATAATCGAATTTCGCGCCGCCGCTGTGTACTCTTTCTATAGAAAATTTTTCAACCAGTTCCGCTTTGGTAAATATTTCCTGCTCCGTGCCATCGTTCCAGCCCAATACAGCCAGCAGGTTAATGAACGCTTCGGGCAAAAATCCTTTTTCCTTAAACCCTTCCGTAAGCTCATTGGTTTTGGGGTCGTTCCAGGTCATGGCAAAAACCGGGAAGCCATATTTAGCGCCATCCCTTTTACTGAGCTTTCCGTGTGGCCCCAGTATTAACGGCAGGTGCGCCCATTGCGGCATAGCATCCGGGCCAAATAAATATTTCCATAGCAAAATATGCACGGGAGCGCTGGGCAGCCATTCTTCTCCCCTGAAAACATGGCTGATCTGCATCAGGTAATCGTCCACCACCACCGCCAGGTGATAGGTGGGCATGCCATCTGCTTTTAGCAATACCTTATCATCCACCACCGAAGTATTAAAACTTACTTCACCACGGATCATGTCGGTAAAGCTCACCGTTTCATTTTCCGGCATTTTAATGCGTATCACATGCCTGGTATTTTCATCTAATAATTTTTTTACTTCGCCTTCCGGCAGGGTAAGGGAGTTGCGCATGGCAGGCCGTACGGTATGATCGTATTGCGGGGAAGGATTCTGATCCGTTTTAAAATCCATCCGCATTTTTTCCAGCGCTTCAGGCGTGTCAAATGCGTAGTAGGCATATCCGTTCTTTACTAACTGTTCGGCATACTGCCTGTATTGGGTTTTTCTTTCACTTTGCCGGTAAGGCCCGTAATCCCCGCCATGGATGGGGCTTTCATCAGGCTCCAGCCCTGTCCATTTCAAACAATTGAAAATATATTCCTCCGCTCCGGGCACATAGCGGCTCTGGTCGGTATCTTCAATACGCAGTATAAAATCTCCCTGGTGCTGCTTTGCAAACAGGTAGTTATACAAAACAGTTCTTACACCGCCCAGGTGCAGTCCCCCGGTAGGACTTGGCGCAAATCGTACCCGTACTTTTTTTGTTGCTGGCATAAACGCAAAAGTAAGACGGATAAATCAATCTTGCTGGAATACAATTACCTTAGCCTTCTTTTGAGTGCTATAGAAAAAGCAATGGATAAATCAATGATGTAAGACTGTGGCAAAATGGATAGTAAACGGATTAATTCTATAAAAATCAGCTGATGTTTTATTTAATTAAACCACAGTGGTGGTTGAAAAAGCTGTACCCGGCATGTGTATGGGAAATGCCGCCCAATAAAAATGAAAAGGTAATATACCTCACTTTTGATGACGGTCCCCATCCGCAGGCCACCCCTTTTGTATTGGATGAATTAAAGAAGCACAATGCAAAAGCCACTTTTTTTTGCATTGGCAAAAATGTGGCAGAGCATACTGATATATACCGACGGATTTTAAATGAAGGACACAGCACCGGAAACCATACATTTAATCATAAGAACGGATGGAAAACGAATGACCTGGCTTATCTGAAAGATATTACCGCCGCAAGGGAATATATTGATTCTTCTTTATTCAGACCACCCTATGGAAAAATATCCAAATGGCAGATCAAACATGTGAGGAATGCTTTTCAAATGCAGGTAATTATGTGGTCGGTACTGAGCGCGGATTTTGATACGCAGGTTACACCCGAAACCTGTTTAAAAAATGTAATATTGGGCGCTAAGCCGGGCAGCATTGTTGTTTTTCACGACAGTGAAAAAGCATGGACAAACTTAGCCTATGCATTACCGAAAGTATTAATACATTTTGCAGAACAAGGATACAGGTTTGAGAAAATTAATTTGTAAAAACCTTGTTTTCAGAAGAAAGACAGATCAGAAAAAAACATATTATTAAATTGGGCCTGGGTGGAAACCCTGGCCCGTTTTTAATCCGTACCCTATGAAAACTAGGACTAAATTACAATGTTTTTTGATTTTTGCAAGATTTTTCATGTTTAAAATGAGGCCTGTCAAGCCTTTACGCCGTATTTTTACGGTAATGCACGTAATTTCACATGGCTCTTTTACCTGATTTGATTTTCTTTCCCGGTATTAGTCTTTTTTTGCATTCAAAGTAAAACCGAAAGTAGTACCTACATCCGGTTTGCTCCGGATATGGATACTTTGTCCGTGCGCTTCAATAATATGTTTGCAAATAGCCAGTCCCAGCCCGCTTCCTCCTTCCTTTCTGCTTCTGGCCGCATCTGTCCGGTAAAATCTTTCAGCTATACGCGGAATATGTTCTTCGCTGATGCCAATACCGTCATCACTAACCTCTACCAGCACGTGCTTTTCATCTGTTATATAGGCGCTGGCCGTTACATTACCGCTTGATTTGCCATATTTGATAGCATTGTCTGTAAGATTAATAAACACCTGTCTTATCTTTTCTTTATCGGCAAAAACGGTGATGGGTGTTTCGCAGCCTTTCTTTATGGCCAGTTTAACATCCCTTTTAGCAGCCAGTAATGAAAGTGAATCAAACACCTCACGTATCAGATCCTGCACTACAAAATTCTCTTTATACAATATTTGCTCACCACTCTCTAATTTCGTAATGGCGTCCAGGTCGCTCAGCAGGTTTACTAACCGGGTAGTATTCTTGGATGCGTTGCTAAGAAATTTTGTGCTTACCTCCGGGTTTTCAATAGCGCCGGCCAATAAGGTTTCTATATATCCCTGTATGGCAAAAATGGGCGTTTTTAACTCATGCGAAAAATTTTGCAAAAACTCCTTACGGAAAGCTTCATTTGCTTTTAATACCTCTATTTCCTTTTTCTTTTGTTCGGCCCATTTTTCTACATCCGCGCTTACTTCATCTATGCTTTTTTGGGGAAGGAGGCTTTTGTAATAGAACTCCTCTCTTTTACTGGCTTTTGTTTGATAAATGAATTTATATATGAGTTTTATTTTCCGGTAAATGAACCGCTGAAGCGTATATAATATGAGCGCATAGCTTCCGCTCATAATGATGGCAAAAGCCAGTAAAAACACCCACCATAAGGGCTTCAGGAAAAATATGCCGGCGGCAACCGGAAGTGCGATAAAGAAAGCCGTAAAACCCGCCAACTGGCGGGGAGATATATTTTTTGTAGTGAGCATACTGTATAATTATTATGGTATCAGATGGCAGCATTCCCCCGTTTTATTCCGGAGGTGCTGCTTAATATACCTTATTATGTGCAGCCGGCAAAAAATAATATACGGTTCCGGGGCGGGGGTGGGTTGGCAGTTTATACCTTTTTTAAATTACAATCTTATACCCTACTCCTTTTACGGTAGTAATGCAATCTATGCCCAGTTTCTGGCGTATCTTCCTGATGTGCACATCAATTGTTCTGTCGCCTACAATTACTTCCGTTCCCCATATCTGGCTTAAGATTTCATTGCGGAGGAATACCCTTCCCGGTTTGGTAGCCAGCAGGTGAAGCAGCTCGAATTCTTTTTTGGCTAATGTTACCTCCCTTTCATCAACAAGAACAATGAATTTTACGGGATCAATAGTAATATTTCCCACCTGCAAAATTTTATCATTTTCAGGTTTCTGAACCCTTCTGAACAGGGCGTTTACCTTGGAAACCAATACTTTAGGACTTACCGGTTTGCTTATATAATCGTCTGCGCCATACTCCAGCCCCCTGATATGCGATAGTTCATCATTTAAAGCCGTAAGAAATATAATAAGGGTATCATGGAAGGCGGGTAATGACCGCAGTGTTTTACAAACCTCCATGCCGTTCTTATTGGGCATCATAACATCCAGCACAATCAAATCGGGTTTAAAAAGCTTTGCTTTGTGAAGGGACTCCTCTCCGTCCTTTGCCGTAATGGTTTCATATCCTTCCTTTCCCAGGTTGTAGCTGATAATTTCCAGTATATCCGGTTCATCATCAGCAATCAGTATTTTCTTCCCTTTCTGATCCATTAACAATATGTTTACGCAAAAATAATCCCGGCGGGTATACCCACCTAAAAGCCCGGATTATGAAATTGTTAATCCATTTCCGGGGTTTGGCACTAAATTCTCTTGGTTAACGTTAGGTGGTAGAGGTACTGGTGGCCTTAAATAAGTGCTTTTTGTTCGGAACCAGGGCAACAAGCCTCCTTCAGCTATTATCCTTAATTTTGTAGCAGTTCAATATTATATGTATAAGACGATATCTATACTCCTATTACTATTTCTCTTTTCTGAAGCTGCAAACGCCCATATTGATACTTTAAAAAAGAAAGTTGATATAGCCCGGGTTCGTTATCATGAAAATATTGAGAAAGAGCAACAGCTTGCCCTCCGTTTTAACGGCGGAAACGGTGAATGGGTTAATGCTTCAGCCAATAAGGCTATTAATACATTAGTTACCAATGCATTAATAAAAGAGGTAAATATTTTGAAAGATTCCATAGAATCAGGTACCCGGCTCGATCACAGGCTAAAAGTTAAATACCTGAGCGGACTGGAAAATCTTCTCCGGGGATTCAATGCCGGCTGGCGTACCAAAACCTTTAATGCCGTACTTGCACAGGAGCTACTGGAAAACTATAAAGCCCTGATGGCGGCGGATATCAAAAACCAGGATATCCGCTCTATTGTTGAAAACGCCTCTTACGAAGTAGGCAACATCAATATTAATGGCAGCGGAAGCGCGATGTATGAGAACCAGGGATTTGAGGCGTCGCGGGTCATTTTGTTCAGGAAGTTCTGTCAGAAAAATCCTGATAAAACGCTGGCCATGCTGGAGCAGTACTATAGCGTTCCTTTTGCAGACAGTCTTGTAAGGGTGGCAGCGTACCGGAATCCCAACCAGCTGTACGATTACGCCGCAGCCACGCGTACCCAGGCAGGCCGCCTGATCAGGAGAAATAACGATTCGCTTGTTAAGGCGATAGTGGCTATTGCCAGCAGTAAAAGCGGGCAGCAATATTATCCCTTTCTTGACGAAATTGTGCACGGGCGCCTAACCATGCCCGATATATTTAATGCCATGGATGATAACCTGCTGTATTACCGGTTGCTGGTGAAAACACAGATTGGTTATGCGGAAAGGCTCATCAAAAAAGATACTCCGCTGGCTTACGATAAATTATTGTTTAAACTGCAGGATAGGGCTAAAAATGTATTTATAGACCAGGTGAACGCCCTGCACGACCTGCCTGATAATGCAAGATTTAAAATTACTGACCCGCTCACCCCACAGGAGTTGTATTACCTGATTGTGCTGGGAGAAGATGTGATGTATACTTCCAGCTATAAAGGAATATTTAACCGCATGATGCAACGCATGGCTGTTCCTTCTGGTGATAGCTTACTGATGAGCGTTAGGTTCGACCGCTTTAAGAAGTTCATCAGGCTGGCCGCCGGTTATAATAAGTTAGATGAATTTCTGCAAACCATGCCCGACAGTAATTCGCAGCGTTTAATGATGGCTTTTGTAAGAGGACTCGAAAAAAGCGGCACCCTTGAAGACGCGGTGGATGTGGCCGATTCGTACGGGAGCATAAAAAACCCGCTGGTAAAAAAGCTGATAGACCAGGAAATTGAAAAGAACCTGCTGCAGGCCAGGGATAAACACGAAAAAAGGGCTATCGCTATCTATGATATTTTACAAATTATTTTCCAGTCATCGGAGGACAGCAGCATAGATGTTTCCGCAAAGCTGAACATACCGCCTGTATACCGGGTGAATTATAAAGATCTTTTGGATGACAGCGGCCGGATCGTACAACAGGTTTTCTTTTACGGAGACCAGGACGGTAAAGAATCCTACGCCAATTTTATGACGATGTTTACGGGCGCCGAATGGAAAGTAAAGCGCAATGCCGAATGGGTGGAAATAAAATCAACCAAAGGAAAACCGGTTTTCATTTATGCGAATCTCCCGTTAGATTATGAAAAGGGATTAGACTCCATTGCCCAAACGCGTTTGCGGCAGTACCTGGAAAAAAACAATCTTGAACCCGGAATAACCATACACCGCGGACACAGTTACTGGGTAGGATCTACGATCCGTAACCTCCCCCCTTCCTCTAAAATAGTTATATTAGGCTCCTGTGGCGGGTTTCATAACTTAGACGATGTGCTGAAAACATGTCCCGACGCGCATATTATTTCTTCAAAGGAAGTAGGCACAAGAATTATTAATGAACCCATTCTTAAAGCCATCAACGACGACCTGAAAGAAGGAAAAGATATTGAATGGCTGCCTATATGGAAAGACCTGGCCGCCCAGTTCCCAACAGGCGATGCCAAAGAGCGATTCGATAATTATATACCGCCTTATAAAAACCTGGGCGCTTTATTTATTAAAGCATATACCCGGCAAATGGGAAGTATAGAGTGAAGGGGAGAGGATGCAAAAGAACAAGAAACAAATGTAATTTCTAATTTCAAATCCGAAGCAGGAATTTCGAAATCCGAAGGGAATCCAAAGCACCAAAAAGCAAATCACAAGAACCAAATAAAATTCAAATATTAAATCCGAAGCCGGAAAACCTGAAACATGCAACTTGAAAACATGTAACCTGCATACATCTCAAATCTAAGATCTCAAATTTCAAATTCTTAAGCCTGAACCTGATAGTTCTTCAAATTCCCGCATACGGGTTATGCTTTTTTTCAAACCCAATGGTAGTATGTTCTCCATGACCGGGATATACAATGGTTTCATCGGGCAAAACAAAAAGCTTGGTGCGTATGCTGTTGAGCAGGGTATCCTGGTTTCCGCCCGGCAAATCTGTTCGCCCAACACTCATCCTGAACAATACATCACCGCCAATAACAAACTGTTGCTGCTTACAATAAAAAGCAATGCTGCCCGGTGAATGCCCGGGCGTAAACAAAACTTCAAGCATATCGGCGCCCAACGCTACGGTATCATTTTCCCGTAAGTATATTACGTCACCTTTATAATTATCAAAAGGCAGGTTCCACATTAATCCGGAGGCAGGGGCATAGTCTAATACCGGCTTTTCTTTTTCATGAAGGTGAAGTTTTAATCCGTACTTTTCTGCAACCCATTTGTTGCCGAAAACATGATCAAGATGACAGTGGGTGTTTAACAGTAACTTAGGCGTTAAAGCTTTATGCGCTATGAATGATGACAGTTCTTCCCGTTCTTCGTCATAATAACATCCGGGGTCAATAATCATACATTCTTTCTGTTCATTGTAAAGCAGGTAGGTATTCTCCTGCACCGGGCTAAATATGAAAACTTTAACAGCGAGCATAATGTTTTTTTGTACCTTAAAAACGCTAATTTTAATATAAGAATGTACGAAATTATGGGAATCTTACGGAACAGGCTACGGTATTACATTGGATGTTTAATATGGATTACGCTTTCATTCATGATGCGGCAGAAGGCATTCGCCCAGGTAAATGCGGTGGAATTTGGAAAAAACAGGGTGCAATACGAAAAAATGAAATGGCGGTATTATCAAACCAGGAACTTTAATGTATATTTTAGTCAGAACGGGTTGGCACTTGGAAAATATGCGGCACAATTAGCAGAAAAAGAACTGCCGGGGCTCGAGGATTTTGTGGAGTATGGTTCCCAGCGCCGTATTAATATTGTTGCATATAATAATTTTAACGACCTGCAGCAATCTAATATCGGGTTGGGTATTGACTGGCAGAATACAGGCGGCGTTACCAAGTTTGTAAATAATAAAATGATCGTTTATTTTAATGGCGATCACGAAAGCTTAAAAAACCAGATCAGGCAGGGAATAGCTAAGGTTTTGCTTGAAAACTTATTGTTTGGCGACGACCTCGGTGAGTTTGCCAGTAACCAGGCCCTGCTTGACTTACCTAAATGGCTAACCGAAGGATACATCATGTACGCCGCCGAAAACTGGAACCCCGGTCTGGACGACCAGTTAAAATCTGCCCTGCTTTCGGGTAATTACAGAACCTTTTACCAGTTTGCATTTGATAAGCCAGAACTTGCCGGGCATGCTTTCTGGCGCTTTATAGCGGATAATTACCGGAAAGACAATGTTACTTATTTTCTTTACCTGGCAAGAATATATAAAAGCCTGAACTCGGCCAGCTTAAAAGTAACCAAGAAAAAATTTAAGGAAGTATTGAACGAGTTCATGGAAAAAGAGTCCGACAAATACTATAAAGATCTGAGAGGAAGGCGTAACGCTCCCAAAGGAAGCGTTGTGGCTATAGAAGAAGTGAACAGGAACCTGGATTATTACCGGTTCCAGGCTAATCCCAACCCGCGCAACAGCACTTATGCCGTGGTACGGTTTAAAAAAGGAATCTATCGCATTGAACTGGAAGATTTTGGATTTAAAAGAAAGATTTTACTGAAGTCGGGCGTGCTCGATAATCAAAATGAGATCAATCCCAACTATCCCCAACTGGCCTGGGACCCCAAAGGTTCGAAGCTGGTAGTAGTATACAGTGAAAGGAATAAGCTTAGAATGTTTGTTTTTGACCTTACAACCCGGCTCAAAACATTTAAGCAGGAGCTACCTCAGGAATTTGACCAGGTGATTGATGTAAAATATATGCTGGATCAGAATACCCTTTTATTCAGCGCCGTAAAAAATGGTTACTCCGATATTTTCGTATATAAAATTAACGAACAAACACTGGAACAGATTACGAATGATGTGTATGACGACCTTGATCCTTCTTTTGTAGCTTTTCCCAACAGAACAGGTATCATTTTTTCGTCCAACCGCCCGTCGGGCAATGCCGTTAACAGCGATACGGCTTTGCCATCCAACAATCCGTACAATATTTTTTTAGTTGATAACTGGAACAGAACTGAATTCAGGCAAATTTCACAGCTCACCCATGTAAAATACGGCAACGCACGTTACCCGATGCAGTATAATACCAACCATTTTACATTTGTAAATGATGAAATGGGAATTGCCAACCGGTATGCGGGATTCTTTACTACCCGCAAGGCCGGAGTGGATACCATATACAGGATCGGAGATGAGCTGTTACGCAATCCCGAAAATGCTGAATTAGACTCTACACTTCAGGTGTGGAACAAAAACGAGCCCGATTCAATAGGCTATATGGCAGTTACCACCGATTCGGCTTATGCCTTTCCGATCACCAATTACCAAAGCGGCTTACAGGAAACAAGAATAGCGGGTGATGGCGGACAGGTATCTGAAGTACGGCAGGAAGGTGATCTGAAATTATTATACAAGCTCAAAGTAAATGATGATGCGCTCAAAAGAAGAAACATCAATGTGCGGCCTACGGAATATATGAAAAAAGTGATGGAGCAGGATAAGATAGTGAAAGGTGCGGCTACCATTTACCAGCCGGTAACGGTTGATACCACCCAAAGACAGGGGAATGTTTTTCAAAGCGAATTTGAAAGTGATGAGCCGGATAGTACCATTCAGGGAAGAGTATTTGATGCCAATGACCAGCCGGTGGAAGAAACAACGCTTTCTCAGGCTAAATTATACGATTACAGGCTGAAGTTTGCAACGGAATATTCTGTTTCGGGCTTCAATAATTCCGTATTAATGACCCGCTGGCAGCCTTATGGCGGTGGCGGCGGGCCTATATATCTTACGAATGGCAACTCAAATTTAAACGGTATTGTAAGGATTGGGGTCTCCGATCTTTTTGAAGACATCAAATTTATTGGTGGCTTCCGGCTGGGGCTGAACCTTGATGATAAAGATGTGCTGTTCAGCTTTTATAATATGCGCAGGCGGTTAGACTGGGGTCTTACGTACTATCGTTCTACTGTAACCGATTACCCGTTTTATAAGCAGGATGACTTCCCCCTGAGCGCTTTGCCGAATAAATTATTTTCCAGTATCTACCAGGTTAATGTTTCTTACCCATGGGATAAAGTAAGAAGCCTGCGTGCGCATGTTGCGCTGCGGACAGACAGGGTAGCTATCAAAACCTTTGTTAATTATCCCCCGGCCCTGGCCATTGGCGATACGGTTAAAAATTCGCTGCTTACTCATTTTGAATATGTGCATGACAACAGCATTAACCCGGCATTGAATATCTGGAACGGGCTGCGGTATAAAATATATACCGACATTAATACCGATCTTACCAAAAACAAGCAGGGCAAGTTTACTTTTAATGTAGGCACCGATATCCGGTATTACTATCCTATTTACCGCAATTTTATATGGGCGGGAAGAGGCGCCGTGGATATTTCATGGGGCAGCCAGAAGATATTATATTACCTGGGTGGCACGGATAGCTGGATCGCTCCCAAGTTCAATGATGCCAACAAGCCCGCATCCAATCAAACCTATGCATACCAGTCGTTAGCGGTAAATCTCCGAGGATACAGGCAAAATGCGGCCAATGGCAATAACGCGGTTGTGATCAACAGCGAATTTCGCCTGCCGGTGTTTACTACTTTGCTGAGCCGGCCTATAAACAATGCTTTTTTACGAAACTTCCAGTTGGTGCAGTTCATTGACCTGGGTACTGCCTGGGACGGTGCTTATAACAAAATGACCCGTCCCTACATATCCTATGTGAATAATGATAGAACGGTACAGGTCACTTTTAAAGGTGATGGTGTAGGCCCCTTTGTTGGGGGCTATGGTTTCGGCTTGAGAAGTACTTTGCTGGGCTATTTTCTCCGCGTGGATGCCGGCTGGCCCATGAGCGGGTTCTTTAATGGCAGGCCGGTATGGTACTTTTCTCTGGGGCTGGATTTTTAAAAAGCTAAACCAATAAGGTCTTTTAGACCTTATTGGTTTAGCTGCCCATACCAGTTTATTTTTCGCGAATAGTACATGGCTGCAGCCAGTAATATAAATAAGCCTATGCTCCCAAAAAGCAAAGCGCCATCCCGGAGTTGCAGCAATACAAAAATAAAGGTATAAAGTACGGTAAGCAAAGCGCCAAACAGCGCCGCAATTTTCCATTGATGAAATATGCTTTTCGTATAAAGTGTAATGAGCGCAACTGTTGCCGAAGCCGCTATGCTATACGCGATATTAAATGCGGTGTATTCGGAAATAGAAAGCAGCAAAGTATAGAAAATACTTAATGCCAGTCCTACCAGCACATACTGTATGGGATGCACGGTTCGTTTTTGCAACACTTCAAGAAAGAAATACAGGCCAAAGGTGAGCGCAATAAAAAGGATGGCGTATTTAACGGAACGCATTGTTTTTGCATAAGAGTCAACCGGCTGTAAAAGGGTAATGCCAAACTTAGAATCCGCTACATTGTAATTGCCATCTTTCCAGCTTTGTGGGTAGCTCCTGTTCAAATGCTGCACCTTCCATCCGGCGCTAAAACCGTTGTCGTTAATTTCCGGGGTATGTACAGGCAAAAAACTGCCATCAAAAGAAGGATTGGTCCATGCAGAAGTAATATTAACATTTGTGGTTTTGCCCACAGGTGTGAAAGACAAATTTTCGGAACCCCGTAAATGCAATTGCAGCTTAAAAGTATTTGATCTTGTAAGATCATCATAACCTATTGCAACAGGCGTGTGCAACCCGTTTTTAATGATACGGTCATCCGGCATGCCCGCGTTAAAAACAGCGCTGGTCTCATTCCATAAAAGGCTGAGCTGATCTTCAATACCTCTGAAATCAGTTAACCCTATGCAAACAAAGGCTTCATGCAACTGTAAATCTTCTTCTGGTATATTCAATAGTTGAGTTGACACGGGGCTAAAATGGCCTTCTACCTGCATATCTGTTCTGTATACAACGATATCGTATATGCTCCGGTGTCTTATTTGTGGTTGCAGTTCCCCGTTTATTTTTAGCAGATCCGGTAAAAAGTAAGCATACTTTTTATAAACGGTTGTTTTTCCATCGTCTGTTTTAACGCTTTCCCTGTAAGGTATTACCAGTAAAGGGCCGGTAAAGGTTTGATTAGTAGCCCACCTGGAACTTACTTCCTTAGCAACGGCCTGCTGCCGGTCCGCTCTTTCGCTTACCAGGTTCATGATGAATATTGCCGGTATAAGCATAAACAGGATGAGGAAGGCTACAATAATGCCTTTAATGGTAAGCCGCTGGGCCGACAAAAAATGGAGTGCGCTTGTTGTGTCCATATTTTAATTTTTAAAAGTACTTTGAAATTCAAAGTATATGGTGAAAAAAAATTTACTTCATTAGCCTGATCATCTCCCCGAGTGCATCTAAGTGTTGTTTAAATGCTTGTTCCCCGGCTTTGGTAACCGCATAGGTAGTATTGGTTTTACGCCCGATAAATCCTTTTTGCACTTTAATGAATCCATTATCCTCCAGCGTTTTTAAATGTGATGCGAGGTTGCCATCGGTAACAGCTATGATTTCTTTTAACTGGTTAAAGCTTACCTCCTCATTTACCATAAGTGAGCTCATAATACCCAACCGTATACGGCTGTCAAATATTTTATTTAAATTTCCTATCGGATTTTTCATGCCATTTTTTTACAAACAGGAAGCAGAACAAAGCAAGCTCTGCATCTTTTATCTTTTTTTATCATATTTCCACCACATCAATGAACCATATAGAATATGCAATGCACCAAATCCGAGGGTCCAGAAAAATAAGCCAAGCGCGGGGAACCAGCAACCAATCAATCCTAATACAATTTGCCCATATCCCAAATACCGCACTTCACCCAAAGTATACTTACCGGCATTTACCAGGGCTATGCCATAAAACAAAAGGCATCCCGGGGCGATCATCTCAAAATACCCCAATTCCGTCATGCGCAGTAAAAATACGCCTCCGGCAAATAAAGGGATGCAAAAATTCAGTATCAATCTTTTGGAGGTAGTGCCCCAGATCGGCGTGTTGCTTTTTTTACTTTTTATGTAAGTAAACAAGAAGGCCGTTAAGATGGCCGAACCTAATGTTAGCAAAGCAATGGCAGGGAGTTTATATTTCATGATATTACCGAGCGTAAGGCTACCATAATCATAGCTTTCTTTATATACGGGGTTGTTGCCTGAAATAACCTGGTAAGCAAACCAGGCCCCGGTGAGCGCACAAATACCTGCAGCCACGCCGCTTAATCCGCTCAGGCTGATAAAACGGCTGCTGCGTTCCATCATTTGTTTAATATCTTTTAATGCGTCTAATGCCGGATGTTCTTGCTCCATAAAAGTGCTTTGAATTTCAAAGTAAATATTAAAAACTGATATCTGCAAACTTTTTTATACTTATTTGATTTGGGGAACAGAGCATGGGTACCAGGCAACGTTTGCAACGCAATAGCGCTCCTGTTTTAAAAATGCTGAATGCTTATTCGTTTATATAATACGCTTTTAGAAAAAGAAGCTTCTTAACACAATCCCAATATTATAAAACTATTGTACGTTATACCTTGCAGTGTGTTTACTTTTGCGTGTATGGGCTGGAAAAGGCTGATTATTAGTAGCATAGTATTCTCAACTGTTTTTTCATTCAGTGCTGCGGCACAGGTTAAAAAGCTATCGGGGCATATCCAGGATGCGCATAGTGAAGAGCGGATACCTTTTGCATCGCTCGAATTCAAAAACACTACCATCGGCGCCCTGAGCGACTCCGCCGGCAACTTTTCCTTTACCCTCTCCCATTGGCCTTCCGATACCCTTATGGTTACTTTTGTTGGCTTTGAAGATTATGCTTTACCTATAGATACCACGCTGGAAGAAATACAGGTGATCATTGAAATGGAAAGAGGAAAGAGCAATGCAGAAGTGATCATAAAAAGCAAGATCGGCAAAGGAATGATCATGTGGCGTAAAATAGTGCAGCATAAACCGTTTAACGACCGGTCGCGGTTTGATAATTTCTCTTATGAGCTATATAATAAACTGGAAGCCGACCTGAACGATGCCGCCAATAACAAGCTGATCAGGTTCCCGTTACTGAAGCCATTTAAATCGGTTATTTATAAAAACATTGACTCCACAAGCGAAAGCAAGCCCATACTGCCGCTCTATTTAACTGAATCGCTGTCGGATTATTATTATCAAAGAAAGCCGCAAAGAACAAGGGAGGTATTTAAAGCGGTTAAAACGATGGGATTTAATAACCCGAGCATTAGTAAAATGCTTGGCGGTATGTACCAGAACGTAAATGTATATAAAAACTTTATACCGGTTTTTGATAAGGACTTTGTCAGCCCCATCAGCGATTATGGTTCCGCTTACTATCGTTATACCGTTCCGGATACGCAATATATAGGGGGAAGGCGCTTTTTCCATTTTGTGTTTATGCCAAAGCATAAAGGTGAGAATACCTTTATCGGTGACGCGTGGATTGCCGACTCATCGTATGCCGTAATGAAAATGAATCTCCGCGTTTCGGAGCTGGCCAATCTGAATTTTGTTGAAAAGCTTGATCTTGTTCAGGAATACCAGCTCATCAACGATTCCGTGTGGTTCCTGGCGAAAGATAAATTTATAGCAGATTTTATTTTCTTAGATAAGAACCGCCTGAATTTTATCGGACGAAAAACCAGCACCTACCGGAATATTGTCATCAATGATACATCCGTTGCTGCAGAGCTGGAGAAAAATAAGCTGCGGGAGGAAGTAGTAATATCCGATTCTGCATCCAAACATTCTGATGCATACTGGCATGATGCCCGGCACGAAGCACTAACCAAAACGGAAAAGGGTATTTATAAGATGATTGATACCCTTATGGAAATGCCCAGCTTCCAGCGGTTTACCGACCTGGTATACTTTATTGGCACGGGGTATAAAAATGTAGGCAATTACGAAATTGGTCCCTGGTATAACTGGATAACCGCCAACGCGTATGAAGGACTGAGGCTGCGTTTTGACCTGGGAACCAATACCGGGTTTAATAAAAAGATATACCTCACCGGTTACCTGGCTTATGGCTTTTCCGATCAAAAATGGAAAGGAAGGTTACAGGGTTTATACCTGTTCAATAAATCGCCCCGCTCCACATTAATGGGCTCCTTTATTAACGATATTGATAACGGGCAGGTGTATTATGACGAGGTGGGAAGTGATAATTTATTTGCGATCGCCTTACGAAAGCCCAATGTGCCGCTCAGGTATATAAAAATAGAGCAGGAAAAGCTGGAATATTTTAAGGAATGGAACAGTGGTTTTTCGGTTACGCTTAATGGTTTGCGCAGGCGGTCTACTCCTTTGTCGAATCTTCCTGTAAAAGATAGTTTTCCTGTTACCAACGGGGGTGAGGCGTTGAACAGCTTTGAAATGGGAATAAAACTCCGGTTCGCTTATCTTGAAAAATTCCTCGATGGCAATTTTTACCGGATCAGCATTGGCAGTGATTATCCTATTGTGGAAGCGCATTACTCTAAAGGAATATCCGGCGTATTCGGGAGCAGCTATAATTATCATAAGGTTGGCGGCAGCGTATCGGATTATAAAAAGATAGCGCCGTACGGCAGTATTTATTATAACGCTTATGCCGGCAAAGTATTTGGTACGCTGCCTTATACCCTGCTTGAAATTCCGCCGGGAAATAATTTATGGTATTATAACAAATATGCTTTTAACATGATGAGCCGTTACGAATATCTGACAGACTGGTATGCGGGCATTAATGTAGAGCACAATATTGGAAATGGATTGTTTCGTTTTATCCCTTTAACCCGGATGCTGAAATTCAGACAGTTTTGGGGCGCTAAAGTGTTTTGGGGCGATTTAAGCCAATCCAACAAAAATTATAATTTTGGCAACAACGGCAATGAGTTTAAAAGTCTTAACGGAAAGCCCTATATGGAAATAGGAACAGGAGTGGATAATATTTTTAAGGTATTCCGGCTCGATTTTATCTGGAAAGTATTGCCGCGGCCTTTGCCCGAAAAAACCTTTGAACGTTTTGGCATATTTGGGAGTTTCCGGGTGGTGTTTTAGAAAGTTTATGGTTTGTGGTTTATAGTTTGTAACATGAGTAGATTTGAGATTGATCCGGGTTGCAGGTTACAGGTTCCAGGGTCCGTTTCAATGTTGGGTTTATGATTTGTGGTTTATAGTATCAGTTACAGCCTTGTTCAATAGTTGAAATGGAAGGACCTATGCCTGGTGTTATTATTAAGCACCGTCCCTCGCCGCTCGGGGAGAGGGAAAGAGGGTGAGGGTGAGGCATATCTTTGATCTTTAATAAATCCTTTATGGAAATAACATTGCAGCAGGCCCAGCAACAGGTAGACGACTGGATAAAAACAACGGGGGTACGCTATTTTGGCGAGCTCACCAACCTGGGAATCTTAATGGAAGAGGTAGGAGAACTATCAAGATTGATGGTGCGCTCATATGGAGAACAGTCGTTTAAAGATAGCGATAAAGGAAAGGACCTGGGTGATGAAATGGCCGATGTATTATGGGTTTTGCTCTGCCTGGCCAACCAAACAGGGGTGAACTTAACCGCAGCCCTGCAAAAGAATTTCGAAAAGAAAACGCTTCGCGATGCGCAAAGGCATAAACAAAATGATAAGCTGAACACCCGGTAGCAATGGGCACCCCATTTATCCCATACAGCGCTTTTTTCTGTAACTTACGCATACGCAGCATATATACCGGGTATCTTGTCATTTGGGTATAATGCTTTATCATTGTTTGCCTGATTCAGGAGATTGCTTTTATGGATAGCCGTAGTGATATTACAAATGTACCTGTGCAGTTAATGCACCAGATTGCTGCCGGCAATGAGCAGTCATTTAAAAAACTGTACGACTGCTTCTATAAGAAACTGTATCACTTTGCTTTTGCTATTGTAAAAACCAAAGAAGCTGCGGAAGAAGTTGTAGAAGACGTATTTATAAAAATATGGAAGACCCGGAAAAATTTTACTGATATACGTAATATTAAAGTGTATTTATATACGGCTACAAAAAACACGTCGCTCAATTTCCTCGCTAAAAAGGCCAAAGAAAACATTACACAGCCTTTTGATCATATTGATATTGAAGTAGCGGAAATCAACTCTCCTGAAACATTGATGATCACTGCTGAGCTATATAAAAAGATCCAGCGTGCCGTGGAAGCGCTTCCTCCCCGTTGTAAAATAATTTTTAAGCTGGTAAGAGAAGATAAGCTGAAATACAGGGAAGTGGCCGATATCCTTAATATTTCTATCAATACAATTGATGCGCAGATGGCAATTGCCGTTAAAAAAATAATGACCCGGCTTCGCTCAGATATTGATTTCCCCATTGCTTCCTCCGGGGGATTGAAATCTAAAGAATAATCCCGCAGGGATAGGCCGCCATTTTGCTTCCCGGAAAATTTATTTTGTTCCTTTAGTAGATGTACTTCATTTAACTGTCTTTTTTATTAACCACAGCTATTATTTCATGCAACAAAACGATCGCTTATACTTATTGATAGCACGTAAACTGGCAGGAGAGGCAACAAACGATGAGCTGCGTGAACTTCATGAGTTTTTGGGAGAACATTTTAATGACGTATATATATACGAGATGCTTGCTGCATACTGGGAACAGGGGTCCGCTGAGTTTCCAATAAGTGATAAACATTCGCAGGAAATGTTTAAACGTATTCTATATTCCTCCGCTCATCCGGGCGAAAGTACAGAGAAGCAGGAAGTAGTACAGGAAGCATACCACTATGCCGAAACTCCGCGCAAACAATGGAAACGATGGATATACGCCGCTGCCGCGGTGCTTATTATTGGCGGGCTAACATGGATCTATGCTTTTTATCTGAAAGAAGAGATAAAAACCAGCACGCATGATGCCATGATGAGCGAAGTAGTGGCTAAAAAAGGCAGCAGAAAAACCATGATCCTGCCGGACGGAACCAAAGTATGGCTGAATGCGGATAGCAGGCTTACTTACAAAAGCAGCTTTAAAAGCAGCAGTCGTGAAGTGCTGCTGGAAGGGGAAGCCTTTTTTGACGTAGTAAAAGACAGCAGCCGGCCGTTTATAGTACATACTTCCGGAATTGATGTTAAGGTGCTGGGCACTGCTTTCAATGTAAAATCGTACCCTGCAGATGCTATAATTGAAGCTACCCTGATCAGGGGTATGATTGAAGTAATGCGTAAAAATGATCCTTCTCCCGGCATCATTCTTCATCCCAACGAAAAGCTGGTGTTCAGCAAAGAAGTAAAAAATACACTGCCGCAGCCGGGCACTGCCAATAGCAGGGATAAAAAGAAAGCTTATACAGCGGAGCGTGATATTGCTGTAGCCGCATTGCCCCAAAACAAGGCCGATAGCCTGATAGCTGAAACTTCGTGGATCTATAACAAGCTCATTTTTGAGGGCGACACTTTCAGGCAACTGGCCGATAAAATGGAAAGATGGTACGATGTAAAGATCAATATCCGGGATGAAAATTTACTCCATTACCGGTTTAAGGGCATTTTTGAGCACGAAACCATACAACAGGCCTTGCTGGCGCTGCAACTCACCAATAGTTTTCAATTTAAAATCAATCACAATGAAATAGAAATATACAGGAACTGATCTTTTTTAAAAACAAAGAACGGGAAATGCGCTAACATTCCCCGCCCGGGTAATACAGAAACGCTTATACGCACTGGCATGTGGTAAGGTTTCTTATTTATTAACCTTAAAGCATAAATGTATGAAAAAAAACAAACTGCTGCGAAGCCGTGCAACGGTTACCTCTTTTATTAAATTCCTGATCGTTATGAAGCTGTCTTTTTTGCTGATCATACTGAGCTTTAGCCACATACAGGCTAAAGTGTACAGCCAGGGGAACATTACGCTTAACCTTCAAAAAACAGCGATCAGCAAAGCCATTCACAAAATTGAAAAAGAAGGACAGTTCAGGTTCTTATACAATTATGACCTGGCAGACCTGAAGAAAAAAATTGACATCCGGGTTGTGAATGCCTCCCTTGCGGAAACACTGGGCGTTTTATTTTCAAATACCGATCTTACGTACAGGCTATTGGATAATAATCTTGTAGTGGTACTGGCGGGTAACAGGCCAAACCAGCCCATACGTATTACCGGAAAAGTAACCGGGGGCAGCGGAGAAGCGTTGGCGGGTGTTACCGTTCAGGTAAAAAATACCACAACGGGAACCGCTACCGATAATAACGGTACATATGCTGTTACGGCTGAAGAAAATGCGGTGCTGGTGTTTTCCTATATCGGGCATAATGACCTGGAAGTTGAAATAAAAGGCAGGAATGTGGTTGATGTGCAGTTAACGCCTTCAGACAAGCAATTAGACCAGATTATAGTGGTGGGATATGGAAGCCAGACCAAAAAAAATATAACGGGAGCGGTTTCTACCGTATCTGCCAAAGACATAGCCGACCGCCCTGTAATAAATGCCGCCCAGGCCATCCAGGGAAAGGCAGCGGGGGTGCAGGTAGTGCAGCCTTCGGGCAAACCCGGTGCGGGCATGACGGTTCGCATACGCGGCGCCAATTCGATCAGTGCCGGCAATGATCCTTTATATGTAGTAGATGGGGTACCCACTACCGACATCAGCTCCATTAACCCAACGGATATTGAAACCATGTCTATCCTCAAAGACGCTTCTTCGGCAGCAATCTATGGTGCAAGAGCAGCTAACGGGGTGGTATTGATTACTACTAAAAAGGGAAGCGGCAAAAAAATGAAGCTGGGACTAAATACGTATGTAGGCTTTTCCAAACCCACCAATACATTAGATGTATTAAACGGAAAGCAATACCAGGCGCTGATCAATGAAGCCTATGACGACAATATCATTACAGATGAGGTGGTAGCCGCCAATAATGTGAATTGGCCCGATGAGGTTTTTCGTACGGGTGTGGAACAAAATTACCAGTTGTCGCTTTCGGGTGGTACCGATAAGTTAAAGCAATATTTCTCGCTGGGTTATATGGATCAAACGGGGATGATCAAACCCGCCTATTTTAAACGGTTCACCGGAAGAGCCAATTTAACCCACAAAACAACTTCGTGGTTAACACTTTCCACCAACCTGAGTTTTTCCAACGCGGTAAGCAGGGATGTAACCGATAATGCCAGTTCCTCGAGAGGCGGTGTGGTATTATCTGCGCTTACAACGCCATTCACCGTTCCCAAATATGCGCCCGACGGCACGATCGGTATTAATCCGAACTCGGGTTGGGAAAACCCGCTGGGCGCCATTGAGGGATCAAAGTCGCGGAACAGAGACAACCGGTTCCTGGGAAACTTCAGCGCGGAAGTGAGGCTGATGCCCGGGCTAACGTTCAAATCATTGCTTGGGCTGGATTATACAGATGGATATAGCTATAATATCCTCGATCCTTTTTTAACGATCTATGGCCGCCAGCAGGAAGGTACAGCCGGGCGTACCAAATCGAAGGAAACGGTTTGGCTTACGGAACAAACGCTTACCTATACCAAACGGCTGGGGCTGCATAACTTTTCGGCAATGGCCGGCTTTACCACCCAAACCTCCCGCTATGACCCTGCCAGCATCAATACAGGCAAGTTCGGCCGCGATACCGCCGCCAAAGGCATTGATTACATCCTGGAACATGCACGCAACAAGCCCGATACATCGGGGTATGCAACGGAATGGGGATTGGTGTCGGGTATTGCGCGTATAACTTATGAATACGATAACCGTTATCTTTTTACAGGTAATCTCCGTGCAGATGCTTCTTCCAAATTTCCTGAAAATAACAGAACAGGCATATTTCCCTCATTCTCGGCAGGATGGCGCATATCTTCGGAACGCTTTTTTGAGAACGTAAACAATATACAGGAGCTAAAATTGCGAGCAGGATGGGGTATGAATGGCAACCAGGAAGGTATTGGCAATTATGATTACATGAAACGGTATTATAAGAACCCGGTTACCGGCGACCTTACGCTGGTAAACTTTGCTAACCCAAGCCTAACCTGGGAAAAAACAACTTCTGTAAACATAGGGCTGGATATAACATTCTTGGATTCCCGTATAGCGGTTACTGCAGACTGGTACCGGAAGAAAACAAAAGATGTGCTGGTGCGGATGCCTATCCCCAATACTTCAGGGCTGGATTATATTTCACTGAACGTGGGCGATATGGAGAACAGGGGATTTGAATTTAATATCTCCACCCAAAATATAAAAGGTAAAAGCTGGAACTGGAATACGGATTTTAATATGGGTTTCAACCGCAATAAGGTGCTGAATCTGGGCGATGATCCGAATGTGCAGATCCCTTCGGGCGATATTTACCAGCGGGGTAATGCTTCCTTAGTGAAAGCGGGTTATCCGCTGGGATCTTTTTATGGATATGTAGCAACCGGCATTGATCCGCAAACCGGTAATGTACAGTATGAAGACAGGGATAAGAACGGAGAGATCAACCCCGGCGACCGTACTTTTATCGGAAACGCGCAGCCCGACTTTATTTATGGTATGACCAATACGGTGAGTTTTAAAAATATTGATCTGTCTGTTTTCTTCCAGGGTTCACAGGGCAACAGCCTGTTTAACGGGGCAAGGATAGAAACAGAGGGTATGTATGATTCGCGTAATCAAACAACAGTAACATTAAACAGGTGGCAGAACCCGGGCAATATCACGGATGTGCCCAGGGCTATCCGCAACGATGTGGCCAACACTTATATCTCAAGCCGTTTCTTAGAAGATGGTTCTTACCTGCGTTTGAAAGCCATTACACTGTCCTACCGGTTCAACAGTGATTTTCTCAGGCGAATGTCCATCAGCAATGCTTCGTTGTATGTAACGGGTCAGAATGTTTTAACCTTTACCCAGTACACCGGCTTCGATCCGGAAGTAAGCACGTATGGAAATGACGGCAACAGCAATGTAAAGAATATTGCGCAGGGCATTGATTATGGCGCCTATCCGCAGTCTAAGGCATTTATTATAGGTCTGAACGTAACATTCTAACAGCATGATCCTATTCTTTAATAATAATTGTTTGCAGCAATTATTTAAAAAAATAACGATGAAAAAGAAATTAATAAATTGTAGCTGCCTGCTGGTGATAACGGCTTTGTTCATTACCGGTTGCAGTAAAGTGCTTGACAAAAAACCCATCGGCGAAATTGACGCTTCAACCATTGATGATCCCAATGCAGGAGGAAGCATTACCGCAACGGAAGCTGAACAGCTATTAAGTGGAGCGTATAACGATATGTATTGGGATGGTGAAGAATACTGGGCTTTTGACCGCACCACCAACGGCGATGCCATGGCTGATAATGCCTACGCAGGCAGTGATAACCCGGCCAACCATGCCATAGACCTGTTTACTACTAATTCTTTAAATGGAAATGTAGAAAGGAACTGGAGCCGGTTATATACTTCCATTGGTAAGCTGAATGAAACCATTGATAAAGTATCCAGGGCTACCGATGCGGCTTTAACCCCCGAAAGAAGGAACCAGATACTGGGAGAAGCGAGGGCTTTAAGGGCCATTAATTATTTTGACCTGGTACGTTTGTGGGGAGATGTGCCGCTGATATTGCAGCCTATTGTAACCACCAATACCAAAACCATCTTTGAATCGGTTGCCATACCCCGGTCGCCTATGGCCGTTGTGTACGACAGCATTATCGTTGACCTGGAATTTGCGCTTGCCAGCGTGCGCCCTACCAGCCAAACGCCGCTTAAACAAATTATAGGCAAGGGAATGGTGAATACCCTGCTGGCTAAAGTATATGCCACTGTTGAGCCGCACGACTGGGATAAAGTGAACCAGTATTGTGATGCTGTTATTGCAGACGGCTATGCTTTACTCCCTGATTACGATTATTTATTTGACGGGCAGCATAAAAATTCAGCGGAGTCTATTTGGGAAATCACCTATGAAGGGTGGGGAAGCGGAACCTACGGGCTATGGATAAAAGACATGTATATCGGTGGCGGCTGGCCGAAGTTCAACACGCCTTCACACGACCTGGTGAGGGCTTTTGAAGCAGAAGGTGATGATGTACGCTTCAGCAGTTCAATACAATGGGTGGATTATTCGGGACAATGGGTTGACCCGTATTGGCCGATGAATAACCTCCCCCTGATCAATAAAGTACGCGGCGGAGATGTAAGTAATTTTATTATTTACCGTTTTGCCGATATACTTTTGCTAAAAGCAGAGGCATTAACCGAGCTTAACCAGTTGGATGATGCTTCCGGTGCACCGTTTTATTTGAATAAGATCAGGAACAGGGTAGGGTTAGCCAGCACAACTGCTGCCACGCAGGCCGATCTCAGGCTGGCTATTGAAAAGGAAAGACAATTAGAGCTGGCATTTGAAGGCTACCGCTGGTTTGACCTGCAAAGAACCGGCCGAACGCTTGCGGTAATGCAAAATGCAAAAAAAGCAAACAACGAACCGCTCAATTACCCGATACAGGAATTCCGGTTGTTGTTTCCTGTGCCCCAGAATGAAATAGACCGTAACCCCAGGCTTACGCAAAACCCGGGCTATTAACCTGCCAGGTCTGCAAGGTCCCATGCCTGGCAGACCTGACAGGTTTTATTGTTGATTATTAAAGATATGCATATATGCCGAAGCACTTTCTGTCAGCCCTGCTGTTATTGATAACAGCAGCAGGCTGCAAAACAAATCCCGGTGAACGTAACGGAGATGCAGACACCTTAAAAGCTGAAGCCGCCGTTTGGCTTACCGACCCCGATGCCGGTGTGTTGTTTAAAGAACAGCCGGCGGCCTTGTTATTTGCAGATAACATACCGGATGTAAACGCGGTTATTGATGTGGATGATTCAAAAACCTTTCAAACCATTGACGGCTTCGGTTATACTTTAACGGGAGGAAGCGCCATGCATCTCCATAATATGGATGCTGCAGGCCGTGCCACCTTATTAAAGGAACTATTTGCAACAGATGGTAATAATATTGGTGTTAGCTACCTGCGCGTAAGCATCGGCGCTTCCGATTTGGATGACCGGGTGTTTTCCTATGATGATCTGCCTGCTGGACAAACAGATGAGCAAATGGAAAAATTCAGCATTGCGCCCGACCAGGTGCATCTCATCCCGGTATTAAAAGAAATACTGGCCATCAATCCTGCTATTAAAATACTGGGCTCCCCATGGTCGCCCCCCACGTGGATGAAAACCAATAATAATACAGTTGGGGGGAGCCTGAAACCGGCGTATTATAATGCCTACGCGAAATATTTTGTGAAATATATTGAGGCAATGAAGGCCGAGGGTATAGCCATTGATGCTGTTACAGTGCAGAATGAGCCGTTGCACCCGGGTAATAACCCCAGCCTGCTGATGCAGGCAGAAGAGCAGGCCGCTTTCATAAAGCAAAGCCTCGGTCCTGCATTTAAAGCGGCTGGTATTAACACTAAAATTATCGTGTACGACCACAATGCCGACCGGCCCGATTACCCGGCTACGATTTATAAGGATGCCGATGCCGCGCAATATGTGGATGGCGCCGCCTTTCATTTGTACGGTGGCAATATTGATACTTTAGCGCAGCTGCATAACGCGTACCCGGATAAGCATCTTTACTTTACGGAGCAGTGGATAGGCGCACCGGGCAATATAAAAGGCGATCTCAACTGGCACATTAAAAATGTAATTATCGGCGCTATGCGCAACTGGTGCCGCGTGGCCTTAGAATGGAACCTGGCTGCCAATACTAACCTTGAACCCCATACGCCCGGTGGCTGCACCCAATGTTTGGGCGCACTTACCATAGAAGGAAATATGGTTACACGAAATCCTGCTTATTATATTATTGCCCATGCGTCAAAATTCGTTCGGCCGGGTGCTGTTCGCATCGCGTCTGGCCAGCTTAGTGCATTACCCAATGTGGCTTTTAAAAATACAGATGGAAAAACAGTGCTGATCGTTTTAAATGAAACAGACCAGCCCCGGTCATTTACTATAAAATATAATAACAAACAGGCTTCTGCTATGCTAAACGGCGGTGCGGTGGCAACGTATGTTTGGTAGTATTTATTAAAAGGTTCGTAATAAAAAAGGCTGTCCAAAAAGTTAGACAGCCTTTTTTATTAATTGACTAAATATAAAATTAAAAGTTCGGACCACCGGTATCCCACCATAAACGGGTAGCGATATCATCTTTAGCTCCCGGTCCCATTTTTGTTACAGCGTCTGCTACAGCAGCGGCATTACCGGTTCTTTCACCATTAACAAATGGCATTCTTTTGATCCACTGATTGGCAGGAATAATACCCCAGTCATCATTGCTGTCGTTCTTGGCAACATGTGGTATTTTAGGATACCCTGTTCTCCTGAAATCTACCCATGCTTCCAGCGTTTGAGTAAAGGCAGCAAGATATTTTTGCGTAAGGATCTTTTCCAGCTTCAACTCATTGTTATCGGCATTGTTCCAGGCTACCGTAATGGTGGAGACAGCCGTAAAGCTATTGCGGGAATCAATCGGATCCACATAATTAATTGGCTTGCCTGTACTGTTTGCCAGGTAAGCATCTACACCACTGGCACCCCAGTCAGCAAAGGATTGCTTTATGCCATTTTCGTAATTTTCCTTGGGGTCGCCGGCGCCGGACCAGCCTCTTAAACCGGCTTCTGCCTTAAGAAACAGCACTTCTGCAGCCGTAATGTCTCTTCTGGTTTGAACCTTGTTAAAATCATCAGACACTTTGGAGAAAGGAACATGGTCCGCTTTTGCGTTAATGTAAGCGCCATTGCGGACCCCTTTATAAGGCACCAACGGATGGTCGGCAACCAAAGAAAGGTCGGTTACAGGTGCATAGTATTTTGATATTCTGCCATCGCCTAAACCAACCATAAACGATTCCATCACTCCGCCCATACGGGTATCATCCCACTGATAGCAGATCTGGGCTACCGGCATAATGTTCCCCAAAAGTGAGTTTGTAAAATTGTCTCCATTACTCTCTATTAAACCGGCAGGGTCGCTCAAAGCCTTTTCTCCTTCTGTTTTTGCCATGTCAGGACTTACTTTTGATATGCGAATGGCCAGCCTTAACCTAAGCGAATTAACCACCTTCATCCATTTGGAGAGGCTTCCTGCATACAAAGTAGGATCAAATTTTTTAAAACCCGGGTAATCGCGGTTAGCTGCAAAATCGGCTTGTATAGTATCCAGTTGCTTAAAGAATAAAGGATACAGGTCTGATTCTTTATCGTAAAGAATAGAAGCCTCGGTACTGCCATAATTAGTATAAATGACCGGGCCGTGAATGGCTGTCAGCTTCGATATCCCTATAATACGGATGAGTTTAGCCCAGGTTGCAAAAAGCGGCAGGTTATTATCTTCTGCCAGTTGAGTAACCTGTTTTGCAGGCGACATGATGCTGCCATATATGCGGCCCCAATAGGAGTTCCATCGGATATAATAGGTAGTATTATTTACATTGCCCACAAAATCCGTGGGGGTGCCCATGAACCCCATCCAATTGTCATAACACAGGTCTTCTTCAATCTGGTGACCGTTCAGGTTGAAGATCATCCCCGAAAAAGGAGACCCTACCAGGTTAAAATCCTGTTTCAGCAACTCATCTGATATTTGGTTCGGGTTCTGATTGATGCTTTCAAAACTTTTAGTGCAAGAACTGAATATAATCAGGTATGCTACTCCAATAACTAAATATTTCATATTGATTAGTTTAACCATTTTAGAATGTAAATTTCACATTAAAGCCAAGCTGTCTCGTTGCGGGCAAACTAAATACATCATTTGATTGCATAGAGTTGTTTGTGCTCATGGCCTGCTCAGGATCATACGGAGCCTTTTTGTAGAAGAAAAACAAATTTCTTCCGATCAAGGAAATGGAAGCGTCTTTGAAAACAGGATTGGCGTTTTTAGACCGGAAGGTATAGCCCAATACCAATTGACCTAAGCGCACATTCGTTCTTGAATATATGTAAGGCTCCATAATTTTATTTCTGTCGCCAATGGCCGAATAATATGTTGCCGGGTCAAGTTTTGTTACTGCGGTGGATCCCATAACAGCCTGGATGGGTACATATCCCAGATCTCTTGCCTCGGCGCTTCTTTCGCTTACGCCGTAAGAATCGAGAAATGCTTCTGTTTTAGAAAAAGCGACCCCGCCAAATTTTCCATTGATCAATATGCCGGCAAAGAAATTATGGAATGTAAAATTGTTGTTCCACCCCAGCAGGAAATCAGGGTTTACATTACCCACTTTTTCCTGTTTAGCGGCTTTTGTTGGAACAGGGGCTGCGTCCTCCTTATCGGTCAGTATAATCTGACCTTTATCATCTCTTGCAAATTTATAAATGTATACATCGTTGAATGAACCACCGGCTTTGATAATAGATGCAAAACCTTCATCATCGCCACCTACCTGGTAATCGGGATTAGAAGCAATCAGCTCAACGATTTTATTCTTATTTTGTGAGCTGTTAACAGAAGTGCTCCAACTGAAATTGGCTCCGCGAACGGGTTCAGCGTTCACCGAAAGCTCAAATCCATTGTTGACGATCTTTCCCGCATTGATATAATAGATTGTGTACCCTGAGCCTGAAGGCGCTGCTAAAGTAAGAAACTGGTTGGTGCTTACATCCTTATAAAGCGTAAAATCCAATCCGAGCCTGTTATTCAGGAAGCGTATTTCGGTACCATATTCGCTGCCTACAATTTTTTCAGGTTTCAGGTTAGTAAAAGGTACCTGCGTATTCCTGTTGATACTTCCAACGCCGGTTGACAGGTTGCCTGTTCCGCCAATTGAATTCCAGGGATTTACCACGTTGAAAGGTACTTCATTTGCTGTCTGGCTAAGGGAAGCCCGTAATTTAAAGAACGAAATTGCTTTAGGCAGATTAACCATCTGGCTGATTATAGCGCTTGCTCCTATAGAAGGATACAGGTAGGACTCATTACCGGTAAGCGCCAGCGTAGAAGCCCAGTCATTACGAGCGGCAAGGTCAAGAAATACAAAGTCTTTAAATCCTATGGTTGCGTTTGCGAATGCGCCCTGTTTGGTTGTCTTGTTAATCGTTTTATTAAACATTACGTTATTGGGAATATTGGCAAACGTAAAAAAGTTAGGATATTGTAATGGGTTTGTACCATTACCCACATTCATACCATCATTGAATGTATTCTTCTGGTAAGCCAGTCCGGCTAATGCGGCAAGGCTAAAGTTGCCGAAATTTTTATTATAGGTCAGGATACCATCGGTATAAATAGACTGGTCTGTATATTTGGTATAAGACCAGGTGCCATTGGGACTCACACTTACCGAGTTGCCGGCTGCAGCATAGCGATAGTCTCTTTGAATAGCATTGTAGTCAATATTTCCCCTGACTTCAAACTTAAGATCGTCAGCGAGTTGATAGGATAGTTTCACGCTTGCAATAACGCGTTTGGAAGTCGCAACTTTGGGGTCATTATTAAGCTCCCAAAAGGGGTTGTTTTGTTTTTCTTCGGTAGAATACCAGTTCATTTTATACAGGTTTCTGGTACTGTCAAATACCTGGTAGTTGTTTTTGTAGTAGTTGAAATCCCTGTCTCTTCCAAATAAGAACAGACCGGTAAGCGGGTTGTTATAATAACCTGCACCCGGCCGGTTTTTTGATTTTTCTGAGGAGAGCATTACATTTGAACTTATGACCATTTTGTCGTTCAGTAATTTTGTGCTTTGATTAAACGCAAAATTATTCTTCATATAAGTATTTGTTGGCATTACACCGGTTGCTGCGGTATTGGCATATGAAAAATACACTGTTGTTTTATCAGTGCCTCCGTGTATAGCTACCGAATTGGTGTAGGTACCGCCCACCCGGAAGAAATCATCTATATAATCCTTTTGATAATTGTCTGATGTAATATTTTGAACCGGCGATTTTGACATATTGATCAGATCTGTATTCACAAATCCGGGTTCGGTAGCAGTTTTCATTTTTGGATACACCCAACTGTAGTCTCCGCCTGTTGACCCGTAACGATACTGAAAGTTGGGAAGGTTTGCTACTTTATCGAAAATAGTGCTGGAGTTAAAGTCTATCGAAACCTTTCCTGACCTTCCTTTTTTTGTGGTAATCAGGATCACGCCATTGGCACCCTGGCTGCCATAGAGGATAGAAGCATTAGCGCCACGCAGTATACTGACACTTTCAATGTCTGCAGGATTGATAGTAGAAAGACCATCACCACCATCAGTGCCGCCGTAAGATCCGGGCTGACCAGTCTTATTATTGACCATTGGGATACCGTCAATTACATAAAGCGCTTCGCTAAAGCCGAGTAGGGATTTGTTTCCTCTTAGCACGGCTTTGGTAGAACCACCGGGTCCTGAAGCATTGATCTTGATATCAAGACCCGCTGCTTTGCCGCTAAGGGCGTCCACAAAGTTTGTGTTGGCTGCCTTTCGCAATTCATCACCATTAACGGTTTGGGCCGCATAGGTCAGTGCTTTTTTCTCCCGCCTGATGCCCAATGCTGTTACTACTACTTCTTCCAATCCGCCAACAGATTGCTTTAGTCTGATATTTACAACAGCGCCATTGCCTGCTGATTGCTCAACTGTTTCATAGCCCACCGAGCTAAATACCAAAATAGCATTGGATCTGGTAACCGTAATGGAAAAATTTCCTTCTTCATTGGTTAGCACAACCTGGTTGGTTCCTTTTTCAGCCACGGTTACATTAGCAACAGGAGCGCCAACATCATCGGTAACTTTCCCGGTAACTACCCGGCTTTGTGAAAATAATTGAGGTGAAATAAAACAAATGAATAAAAGTGTAAAAAAACTTCTTTTGATAGCCTGGCAAGAGCTTCTGAGTATGGCCATTTGCCATCCCAATAAACAGGATACTCCCATAAAACAGTAGTTTTAGTAATAAAATAATAGTGTGTTGTAGATCATATAAAGTTATTGGAAATATTTAGTGATCCATAAAATAATGTTAAATAATTTGAAAAAAATCTGTTAATGCTTTAACACATATTATATTTTAAATCAAACCTTAGATCAATAATGTCAAAAAACGAGAAGATAATTCAGTAAGAATACATAGCTTTGAATTAGTTGCATAACTAACTATATGTCCGGCAACCAATTTAAAAGAGGCGAATTATACAGTTTTATAACAGGCGTGGCTTCCACGGCTATTGCAAGGCGGCTGCAAAAAAATTTTAAACAGCACGGCATAGATATTACTATTGAGCAATGGAGCGTTCTATATCATTTATGGAAGCAGGACGGGCTCAGCCAGCAGGAATTATGCAGCGCCACGTTCAGGGATAAGCCCAGCATTACACGGCTGGTAGATAATCTGGAAAAACAGCAATTGGTAAAACGGGTGGCTTCGCTGGAAGACCGGCGCATCAATCGTATCTATTTAAGTGAAACCGCTGCCGTACTCAGGGATCAAACGATGGATATGGCCAATCAAACGCTTAATGAAGCGCTCATTGCTGTATCTGCCGAAGAGATAGAAATATGCAAGTCTGTTTTACAAAGAGTGTACGATAATCTGAAATAAGAAAATATTCATTATTGCTTAACATAAAAAATTTAACGTATGAGCACTGTAGCACCAGCCCCTGCTGTATTCAAAGGTGGTGAATGGATCATCAGGGAAAGCCAGCCGGGAGACATTTTTACACCTGAAGATTTCAGCGAGGAACAAAAGATGATCATGGAAATGTGCACCTCTTTTGTTTCCACCGAAGTGCTTCCCATTATTGAGCGTATTGATGAACTGGAACCGGGCTTAATGCCTTCCCTGTTAGACAAAGCAGGGGAACAGGGCTTGCTGGGTGTGTCCATACCCGAGGAGTACGGTGGATTAGGGAAAGATTTTGTTACCTCCACCCTGGTAAATGAGGGGCTGGGCAGCGGCTTTTCATTTTCTGTGGCCATAGCCGCGCATACGGGTATCGGCACTTTACCTATACTATATTTTGGAACACCCGCGCAAAAAGAAAAATACATCCCTAAGCTAACAAGCGGCGAATGGAAGGGATCTTACGGACTAACGGAACCTAATAGCGGCAGCGACGCGCTTAGCGCCAAAACTTCGGCCAAATTGAGCAGTGATGGTAAATATTATTTACTAAACGGGCAAAAATGCTGGATCACCAACGGCGGCTTTGCCGATGTGTATACCGTATTCGCTAAAGTGGATGGCGATAACCTGCCTGCCCTGCCTACCGGACAGGCAGGCGGCAAGGCAGGATTTACGGCGTTTATAGTAAACCGTGATACCGAAGGATTTACACAGGGACCTGAGGAGCATAAAATGGGCATCAAAGGTTCTTCCACTGTTCAGCTTTATTTCCAGGATGCAAAAGTGCCGGCAGAAAATGTACTGGGCGAAATTGGCAAAGGGCATATCATTGCTTTTAATATCCTGAATATCGGCCGCTTAAAATTATGCGCCGCAGCGCTGGGTGGAGCAAAGGGAGCCGCAACTACCGCCATACAATATGCTAATACCCGCGAACAATTTAAGCAGCCTATAGCGCAGTTTGGCGCTATGAAGCACAAGATGGCGGAAATGGCTATACGCATATGGGTAGCCGAAAGCGCATTGTACAGAACGGCAAAATGGATTGACGACAAAGAACAGGAATTAGTGCAGGAAGGAAAACCTTTCAGCGAAGCCCTGCTGGCAGGCGCGGAAGAATATGCCATAGAATGCGCGATGCTTAAGGTGTTTGGCAGTGAAGCGCTGGATTTTGTAGTGGATGAAGGCGTTCAGATACACGGCGGTAACGGGTTCAGCGCTGAATATATTATATCAAGGGCTTACCGCGACAGCCGCATCAACCGCATTTTTGAAGGAACAAATGAAATAAACCGTTTACTCACGGTAGATATGGTATTGAAGCGGGCAATGAAGGGAAGGCTGGATCTGATGGGCCCCGCTACAGCGGTACAAAAAGAGCTGATGAGCATTCCTGATTTTGGCAGTAGTGATGATGGCGATTTTGCAAAAGAGCTGAAGCTGATTGCCAGTATGAAAAAAGCGATTTTGATGGTAGCCGGCGCTGCCGTGCAAAAGCTGATGATGAAAATTGAAAGCGAACAGGAGATCCTGATGAACATTGCTGATATGGCGATTAACGTTTTTCATGCCGAGAGCGCATTGTTAAGAGCCGTCAAAATAGCGGGTAAGCAGGGTGAGCCGGCTGCTGCACTATACATGGATATCGCTAAAACATACCTGTACGATACTGCCGACAGGGTAAACAAAAGCGGTCGCGATGCCATAAACGCATTTGCCGAAGGAGATGAGCAGCGCATGATGCTGCTGGGCGTAAAACGCTTTACCAAAGCGGAACCTTTTAACAGCAAAGATGCCAGGAGACGTATAGCGGATAAGCTGATTGCAGATAATAAATACGCTTTGTCCTGAGCAATTAACCAATAAATATTGCAGTGGAGAAGAGAATGCGCTTTTGCAATCTCTATGCTTCTATTCTATTACTTAAGGGTGTACCTGTCATTTTCAGACAGCTTTTGTTGCAACCCATTGTTTGCTCAGGGCATTCCTGGTGCATATTCGTATATTCTGCTTATTTTCAGCTTTAGGAAATTGACCATTGCACCTAAATCAGGATATTTATGATAAACGCGGAAAAGGCAATCCGTAAAAAAAAAGCAATCCACATTTTATTACCAGTTATCGTACTGGCAACTGTAATATTATTATGGGCTCTTGCCTCTTATATTGATCTCTTTCCGGCATATGCAATGCCATCGCCCGCAGCCGTAATAAAAAGCTTTAAGGAAGAGTTCCTGGCCGGGCGTTTAATAAATGATATCATTGCTTCCCTGTGGCGGGTGGCAATTGGTTTTGTACTATCGGCAGCATTGGGTCTCCCATTGGGGTTATGGCTGGGTCAACATTTGTATGCCAGGAAGGCTTTTGTACCCATGCTGAATTTCTTCCGTTTCTTATCTCCCCTGGCATGGATACCCTTTGCCATACTCTGGTTCCATATTGGCGATAAACCGGCAGTATTCCTGATATTTATGGCCACGTTTTTCCCGTTGGCACTGGCTACCATGTCTGCCGTAGCCACTATACCAAGTATTTATTTCAGGGTAGCGAAAGATTATAATTATACCGGCCGTAATTTGCTCACAAAAGTTATCTTTCCTTCTGTTCTGCCACAGGTAATAACCGCACTGCGCGTGAGCTACGGAATTTCGTGGATAGTAATTGTAGCAGCGGAAATGGTAGGCTGCCAGGATGGCCTGGGCTATGGTATCTGGGAAGCCAGGAACGGATTACGGCTTGACTCGGCGGTATGTTATATGATAGTGATTGGCGTACTGGGCATGGGTATAGACAGGTTGCTGTACCAATTAACTAAACTTCCAAACGTAAGATGGGGATATGAGCGGTAAAAACAATGTAAGCCTGGTATTACAAAACGTGTCGCACAGATATGGCGCTACCGGGGTATTGAACCAACTGAGCTTACAGGTGAATGCCGGTGAGGTGGTTATGCTGGTGGGTCCTTCCGGTTGTGGCAAAACAACAATATTGAACCTGCTCTCCGGTTATATACAACCTGTTTCCGGCACGGTGCACAGAACAGGTATTATACGAACGGTATACCAGCAAGACGGGCTTTTTCCCTGGCTCACCGTGGAGGAAAATATAGAGATGGGTTTACAAACGATTGATGATATTTCACAGCGCAAAAAGGAAAAGAAAGAACTGGTGGAATTGATTCACCTGGAGGGTTTTGAAGGTCATTACCCGCATGAACTATCGGGAGGAATGCGCCAGCGCGTGGAACTGGCGAGAGCCCTGGCCGGTCAGTCGGATATTTTATTAATGGATGAACCTTTTTCTGCCCTGGATTATCAAACAAGGCTGCGGATGCGCTCGGAGCTGGTAAGAATTTTAAAGCAGCGCCCGCGTACCGTTGTTTTTGTAACCCACGACATTGAAGAAGCCGCACAATTGGCAGACAGAGTTCTGGTATTGTCCAGCCGCCCGGCAACCATTTGCAGGGAATTGCTGATCCATACAGCACGCCCGAGAGCCCTTACGGACAACTCAGTTATTGAAGCCATGAAGGAAATATTACACATATTGGGGCTGTAGCAATACAACACGCCTGCTTTGCATTGTGAACGGCGTTGCTGAATAGAAAATAAAAACTGCTGTAAGGTACCCATCCCGGTACAGAGCATCAAATTGCCATTGGCCACAAAAATAATTAAACTAAATTTGAGTTCACAGAAAACCGGATGGCGAATAAATTTACTTTTAGCAAATTGATACTGGGTGTAGTGGTTGTTTTAACAACCCTGGCCTTGCTGCGTTATAAACCCTGGAAAAAAAACGGCGCAGCTTCTGCAAGAGATGTTATACATGAAGGAATTAACAAAAAAGCTACCCGCGAGCTAACAGTGGGTTACCTGCCGGTTACCTGTCATCTTACCTGCCCGGTTACAGATTTTGCTTCTAAAACCACGCAAACCAACACCAATTTTAATTCAAGAGTTTTTTCTGATTTTCCCACAGTAGTAAGCGCGCTGGAAGCCAAACAGGTACAGGCTACTTTTATGATCGTTCCGCTGGCCATGAAACTTAGGGAGCAGGGTGTGCCGGTGAAGATTTGCTACCTCGGACATAGAGATGGCACAGAGCTGATTGTAGCGAAAAACAGCAAAGCAAGAAGCCTGAAAGATTTGAGAGGAAAGAAAATGGCAATACCAAGCCTCTACAGTAACCAGCATTTTGTAATACACAAGCTGATGGAGGATTTTGGTATGCAGCCCAACGATATTGAATTTATAATATTGCCGCCGCCCGATATGCCTACTTCACTTGCTTCGGGTGCCATTGACGCCTTTATTGTAGGCGAGCCGTTTTGTGCCAAAGCCGAATTAGATGGAATAGGAAGGGTTTTATACTATGCCCGCGACATTTGGCCCAACTTCATTTCCTGTGCGCTGGTAGTGCACGAAGACCTGATACGGCAAAACCCGGGTGTGGTAGAAGATCTGGTAAGAGGTATAGCGGAATCGGGCGCATGGGCCGAAACACACCGGGCAGAAGCCGCCAAACTTGCGTCTCCCTATTTCAGGCAGGATGAAAAGGTATTGAACTATGTATTAACCTCCGACCCCAGGCGGGTAAGCTACCTGGAACTTACGCCTACAGATGAAGACCTGCAGCAAATACAGGACCAGGGAATAAAGTTAAAGCTGCTCACAAAAAACATCCCGATGGATGAGCTGATAGATCGCAAATTTGTACCGCGGGTAATAACGCCTGCCCCCATTGACGAAGCATGGATACCCGACCCTTCAAAGCATTAAACGGTACTGCATCATTTGCTGCTTATAATTTTCCTGCTTTAATACCATCCACCACCGCAGGGTCAAGCAGGGTGGAAGTATCGCCTACTTTATCCAGCTCACCTTCTGCTATTTTCCGTAAAATACGCCGCATGATCTTGCCGCTGCGCGTTTTGGGCAGGCCGGTTACAAATTGTATTTTATCGGGTTTGGCAATAGGGCCAATAAGCCGCGAAACGGTTTGAATGATATCCTGCCGGGTTCTTTCCTCGTCTCCGTGAAAACCGGTTACGATTACGTAGGCGTAAATGCCGAGCCCTTTGATGGGATGCGGGTAACCCACCACCGCGCTTTCTACCACACTGGCATGCATATTAATAGCGTTTTCCACTTCAGCGGTTCCAATACGGTGGCCGCTAACATTCAGTACATCATCTACCCTGCCGGTTATACGATAATTGCCTTCTTCATCTTTTAAGGCGCCATCACCGGTGAAATATAAGTTGGGATAAGCCGCAAAATAGGTGGTGCGGCAGCGTTCATGGTCGCCATAGGTTGTTCTCAGCATTCCCGGCCAGGGGGCTTTCATGCATAAATTGCCTTTATAAAAACCTTCTTCATCTTTTTGGGTTACTTCTTTTCCATTCTCATCAACCAGCACTGGCTGTACACCCGGCAATGGCAGCGTAGCCCAGGAAGGCCGGGCGGGCGTTACTCCGGCGAGATTGGAAATTAATATGCCGCCATTTTCGGTTTGCCACCAGGTATCTACAATAGGGCAGCGTTTTTTTCCTACATGCTCATTATACCAGTTCCAGGCCTCTTCATTAATGGGTTCGCCAACCGACCCCAGTACTTTTAATGAAGAAAGGTCTTTGTCTTTTAACGGGTCTAGCCCAAAGCCCATTAAACTGCGGATAGCCGTAGGCGCAGTATATAAAATATCTACCTTGTATTTATCAACAATATCCCAAAACCTGCCGGCATCGGGCCAGGTGGGGATACCTTCAAACATCAAACTGGTGGCGCCGGCGCTTAACGGCCCGTAAAGAATATAGCTATGCCCGGTAATCCAGCCGATATCCGCTGTACAAAAATGCACCTGTCCGGGCTGGTACTGGAAAGTATTTACAAAAGTGTAGTTGGTCCATACCATATAACCGGCGGTAGTATGCACCACGCCTTTGGGCTTGCCGGTGCTGCCGGAGGTATACAAAATAAACAGGGGATCTTCGGCATCCATCACTTCCGCATCGCCAAAACTTTCTACAGGCAGGGTATCTGTTACTTTCAGCATTTCATCTTCCCACCACACATCGCGGCCTTTTATCATGCTAACGGGGATCCTGGTACGGGTATATACAATTACTTTTTTTACGAGGTTATTTCCTACCAGCGCGTCATCAATCACGCTTTTTAAAGGTATATCTTTTCCGCCCCGGTAAGCGCCATCGCAGGTAACGATACATTCCGATCTGGTATCCTCCAGCCTGTCGGCAATGCTGCGGGCAGAAAAGCCGCCGAAGATCACGCTATGGATAGCGCCGATCCTTGCGCAGGCCAATACCGCGTAAGCCAGCTCGGGTATCATGCCCATATAAATACAAACCCGGTCGCCTTTTTTTATGCCATTGTTTTTGAGCACCTGGGCAAACTGGCATACCCTTTTGTGGAGCCTTTCATATGTAACCACCCTGGTTCTTTCTTCCGGATCGTTAGATTCCCAGATAATGGCGGGCTTGTCGCCGAGGGTTTCCAGGTGGCGGTCTAAACAATTTTCAGTGATATTTAATTTACCACCTGCAAACCATTCTATTTTGGGATCTTTAAAATTCCAGTTCAGTACTTTATCCCACTTTTTTCTCCATGTAAAATTTTCAGCAATTCCCGTCCAAAAGGATTCGGGATCTTCAACACTTTTTTTGTAAGCTGCCCTGTAAGCTTCAATGCTTTTTAACTGATAGGGGTAAGACATATAGCGATGCAATTTTAGTTCATATTCGGAAGGGCTAAATTAACCACATTCAGTTGAATATACATGACCTGCAATAAATTTTCTCTTTCACTACCGTTCTCCGGAGTTATAGCAGCAGGTTTCCCCATACAATCAGCACATTATAGGGCATCCGTTACCGGTAGTGCCGTTGCAACTAACAATGGTTATTAAAAGGCATATGCTCAATTTTCCTTTTGCCCGCAACTTCAGGTTTAGTATATTCATCCCCTAATTTGCCTGCGTATAATGTCAACATCCCCCAAAGGTATCTGGAAAGTTATCGGCGCTTCTTCGGTTGGAACGCTCATTGAATGGTACGATTTTTATATTTTTGGCAGCCTGGCTACGGTAATTGCCACGCAGTTTTTTCCTCAAACCAATCCAACGGCCGCGTTACTATCTACCCTGGCTACTTTTGCGGCGGGCTTTATTGTACGGCCTTTCGGCGCTTTGGTATTTGGGCGGCTGGGCGACCTGGTTGGGCGCAAATACACCTTTCTGCTTACGCTTATCATTATGGGCGGCTCTACTTTTGCCATAGGGCTGGTACCCTCTTATGAAAGCATTGGCTTTGCAGCTCCGGTTATTGTGCTGTTGCTCCGCCTGCTGCAGGGGCTGGCCTTAGGCGGCGAATATGGCGGCGCGGCTACTTACGTTGCCGAACATGCGCCGCCCGGTAAACGGGGCTATTATACATCATGGATACAAACCACGGCTACATTAGGGCTCTTTGTTTCGCTGGGTGTAATACTGCTGGTGCGGCACGGGTTAGACAGTGATATCAATGTTTCTATTCAAAAATTTAATGACTGGGGCTGGCGTATACCATTTTTGGTTTCCATTGTTCTCGTGGGGGTTTCTATTTATATCCGTTTAAAGATGAATGAATCGCCCCTGTTCTCCCGGCTCAAATCGGAAGGGAAGGTGTCGGTTAACCCGCTTAAGGAAAGTTTTGGACACAAAACCAATCTTAAAATGGTTTTACTGGCTTTGTTTGGCGCCACCATGGGACAGGGTGTGGTGTGGTATACCGGCCAGTTTTACGCGCAAAGCTTTATTGAAACCGTTTGTAAAGTAGATTTTGAGCAATCACGAACGATGCTGATATGGGCTATCCTTTTCGCTACTCCGTTTTTTGTGGTGTTTGGATCATGGAGCGATAAGGTGGGAAGAAAATGGATCATGATGGCGGGTATGTTCCTGGCCATTATCTTTTACAGGCCCATTTACCAGCAATTCCTTGATCTTTCCGATATTACCACGTATCAAACGCAAACGCCTGTAAGCGTAAGCGAACCTGTTATTCATACGGATGAGATCAACGAACAAACCATCACTACTACCAGCATGGTAAAAACCTTTGCCGATGGTTTCGCCTATACGCAAAAAAGCAGGGATACGGTTTTTGTGGGGGCATCAAAACCCGTGGCGGATGCTGCGCCTGTTTATACAGAGAAGAAACTGTCAACAACGGTTTACTGGAAATTTGTGTTCCTCATATTTGTGCAGGTCATTTTTGTTACGATGGTATACGGACCCATAGCCGCCTTTTTAGTGGAGATGTTTCCCACGCGTATCCGCTATACCTCCATGTCGCTGCCTTATCATATCGGTAATGGCGTGTTTGGCGGGCTAACACCTTTCATTGCTTTATTATTAACTACAATAAACACGGGAGATAAGCTGGTAGGATTGATGTATCCCATCATCATTTCTTTTGTGTGCCTTATTATCGGGATGGTGTATATCAGTAATAAAGCGGATCCTGATGTAAGTGACTAAACAAACAAAACCATTATATATAAAATACCTTCACAGCTTAAGCAACTAACATGATGATGAACCGGTTACGGAAATGGATGGGGCTTATATGGATGCTGATGGCTCCGTTGTCTATGTTTTATCTTATTAAAACGGCCCTGCATCAAATTGCACTGCATCCTGTAACAGATACTAAAGTACAATGGGGCGTATTTGTTATTGTATTTATACCTATTGCTATCGGTTTATGCATATTTGGGTGGTATGCCTGGAAAGAAGAGTATAAAAGACAAATGTAAAAAGGAGTGCTTATTTTTGTTGCATGTCAATCCGGGTAAAAAATCTGCATAAAGTTTACGGTGAGCAAAAGGCGGTGAACGATATCTCGTTTTCTGTAAACAAGGGAGAGATCGTTGGTTTTTTAGGACCCAATGGTGCGGGTAAATCTACCACCATGAAGATGCTGACCGGCTATCTTAAGCCAACCTCCGGTGAAGCTATAGTTTGCGATCTCAACGTTGCCAGCTATCCTTTAGCAATAAAAAAGAAGATCGGGTACCTGCCCGAATCCAATCCCTTATATTATGATATGTATATAAGAGAATACCTCGGATTCATTGCCGGGGTGCACGGGCTTACTAATAAAAGAGCGGCCATTAATCATGCCATTGAAATGGTAGGATTAGGCCCCGAGCAGCAAAAAAAAGTAGGGCAGCTTTCAAAAGGGTATAAGCAAAGGGTAGGATTAGCCGCTGCCCTGATCTATGATCCTGAAGTGCTTATCCTCGATGAGCCTACCACCGGCCTCGACCCGAACCAGATTGTGGAAATAAGAGAAGTAATAAGGCAGCAGGGTGAAAATAAAACCGTTCTTTTTTCTTCACATATATTACAGGAAGTAGAAGCCGTATGCAGCAGGGTTATCATTATCAATAAAGGAGAGCTGGTGGCAGACGATACGGTGGCCGGCCTGCAGGCCGGCAAAGGAAACATGCAGCGCATACGGGTTGAGTTTGCCCATAATGTACCACCCGGGATATTTATTCCCACCTTTGAGCCGGCACAGGTGCAAATGCTGTCGGATACAAAATACCAGTTCTCGGCAAACAATCCTGAACTCCTTCGCAGGCAATTAAGGGAATTGGCCCTGCAGCACGACCTCGATATCATTGCTATGCAAAGCGAAAGCCAAAGCTTAGAAACGGTATTTAAGGAATTAACAGGCAAAAATGAACAATAACCGCACTTTGTTTTGCAACCAAAATTGAAAACCGTTTCTTTGCAAAAAAACAACTACACGTAAATCATTTTCTATGTCTTTCATATCAGATATTCATGCCCGACAAATTTTAGATAGCCGCGGAAATCCTACTGTTGAAGTAGATGTAATTACTGAAAATGGTTTGGTAGGAAGGGCTGCCGTTCCTTCAGGCGCTTCCACGGGCAAACATGAAGCCGTAGAGCTGAGAGATGGCGATAAAAGCATATACCAGGGCAAAGGGGTTTTGAAAGCGGTAAAAAATGTAAATGATATTATAGCGGATCAGTTAATTGGCGTTGATGTAACCAAACAAGCGCATATTGACAACCTTTTAATAAAAATTGACGGTACGGACAATAAAGCGAGATTAGGCGCTAACGCTACCCTTGCCGTTTCAATGGCTATTGCCAAAGCAGCAGCGCAGGAATGTAATTTACCTTTATACCGCTATTTGGGAGGTGTAAATGCTACGGTACTGCCCATGCCTTTAATGAATATTCTGAATGGCGGTGTGCACGCCGATAATAAAATAGACTTCCAGGAATTTATGATCGTTCCGGTAGGAGCGCCTTCCTTTAGTGAGGGATTACGCTGGGGAGTGGAAGTGTTTCACAACCTTAAATCGGTACTGAAGAAAAAAGGATACAGCACCAATGTGGGAGATGAAGGCGGTTTTGCACCCGATATTCAAAGTAATGATGAAGCTATTGAAACCGTATTGCAGGCCATTGAGGCTTCCGGTTATAAGGCAGGCGATCAGATAGCCATTGCTATGGATGCGGCCAGTACCGAAATGTTTGACGAAGGCAGCCAGTCCTATAAATTTTACAAAAGCAGCGGCAAAACCATCAGCAGCGATGAAATGGTAGCCTACTGGAGCAATTGGGTTAGCAAATATCCTATTGTATCTATTGAAGATGGCATGGCGGAAGATGACTGGGATGGATGGAAAAAGCTAACAAACGAAATTGGCAGCAAATGCCAGTTGGTGGGTGATGACTTGTTTGTAACCAATGTTAAGCGCTTGCAGGAAGGTATTGATAAGGGTATTGCCAACAGCATATTGATTAAAGTTAACCAGATAGGTACGATCACGGAAACGATAAATGCCGTGCAACTGGCCCAGGCAAGCGGGTATACTACTATCATGAGCCACAGGAGCGGTGAAACGGAAGATACCACCATTGCCGACCTGGCTGTTGCTTTAAATTGCGGTCAGATTAAAACCGGCAGCGCTTCCAGAACCGACCGGCTGGCTAAATACAACCAACTGATCCGGATTGAAGAGGCTCTGGGAGAGAATGCAGTTTATCCAAACGGAAAGATTATTTTTGGAAAATAAGGTTGGTATGCCCGACACCTCATACCTGACACCTGATATCGCTTACAGATCATGAAGTACATCAAGCACATACCCGCGTGGTTAAAAAACAAGTACGGACTTACCCTGCTGGTATTTACGGTATGGCTGGTTTTCTTCGATCATAATGACCTGTTTGTGCAGATGGAAAGAACAGGCGAACTGAAACAGTTGGAAAAGGGAAAGGCTTATTATACGGAGCAGATTGAAGCCATGCGAAAGGAGCTTTCTGAGCTGGATAATGACCCCGCCTCTTTAGAAAAAGCGGCAAGAGAAAAATATTTGATGAAAAGAGATAATGAAGACGTATTTATTATAGACGAAAAATAATTTTACTAAACTTTTGTGCTTTTTCACAATATCTCTTCCCCCGCCCCGTTTAATAAGAAGCAACTTTATTCCCACCCGTTGACAAACACCCAGAGAACACCATTAATCCGTATTGATATCTGAATATCCTAAGAACCGTATAATTGAGATTATTGTGAATTCAAAAATGAATGGCGCATGGATATTTATACACCTGAAAACATGATACGATTCCTTTACAAAGAAACCTCAGCCGAAGAAACTGCTGCTATACAGCTTGCTTTGGAGACAGACTGGACCTTACGTGAGAAGTTCGAGGTGCTTAAAAGGGCTATAGAAGGGCTCAATACGATCCACCAGTCTCCACGTCCTTCTGTAATACAGTCACTGCTCCGCTATGCCGGCATTAGTAAAGAAGTTGAACAACATTAATTTGTTTTTCAGCCACTTAGCTTATTTTTGGGTTATCAGGAAAATTTCCAATGACACAAAAAGAAAGGTATGCCTATACGCTGAACTGGTTCCGCCAGCATGCACCCAATGCAGAAACAGAATTGATATATGATAATCCTTACCAGCTTTTGGTAGCGGTAATCTTATCTGCCCAATGTACCGACAAAAGAGTTAACCTTACCACCCCTGCCCTCTTCGAAAAATACCCCGGTCCCGGGCAGCTTGCAAAAGCAGGTTTTGATGAACTTTTTCCTTACATTAAAAGTATTTCTTATCCCAACAATAAAACCAGGCACCTCATTGGCATGGCCAATATGCTAATGGAAAAATTTGCCGGCGAAGTGCCATTAACCGTTGAGGAACTCATACAATTACCCGGTGTTGGAAGAAAAACGGCCAATGTAATTACTTCTGTTATAGATCAGCAGCCCAATATGGCTGTTGATACGCATGTTTTCAGGGTTGCCGCACGGATCGGGTTAACCCATAATGCAAAAACACCCCTGGCTGCAGAAAGGCAGCTCATCAAAAATATTCCAACCGAAATGATCCATAAAGCGCACCACTGGTTAATACTGCATGGCCGGTATATTTGTGTTGCCCGCAATCCGAAATGCGATATATGCGGACTGCGGCCGGTTTGTAAGTATTATCAGAAGCATATAGCGCCAAAGACCAGTATCTAAAAAGTGCGCTAAGAGACAAATAACAAGAACCAAACCTGTAGGCCGGCTTGGCAGGTTTGAAGTTTCCTCATTTTCACATTCCCCAACTCATTTCCCTCCCAGCACTTCCTCCAGCTTATTGTGCAGGTCCTGCCCCCTTAAATTTTTGCCAATGATCTTACCTGTGGGGTCGAGCAGCAGGTTTTGAGGTATAGACTGGATGCCATATAATTGGGCCGCGGCATTATTCCAGAACTGCAGGTCGCTTACGTGCGTCCAGGTAAGGTTATCATCATGAATGGCTTTCAGCCAGGCAGCTTTAGCCCCCGGCTTGTCGAGCGAAACGCCTAATACAAAAAAACCTTTATTCTTATAAGCATTAAAGGCGTTTACCACGTTAGGGTTTTCCATCCGGCAGGGACCGCACCAGCTTGCCCAGAAATCAACCAGCAGGTATTTTCCCCTCAGGGAGGAAAGGCTTACCGGGTTGCCCAGGGTGTCGTTCTGTGTAAAGTCGGTTGCCATTTGCCCGATGCTGGTTCTTTTGGCCATATCCAGCCTTTCTTTAAACTGTATTGCGGAAGGATATGCTTTTACTGCCGCGGAAAGTTGGTTAAATAAGGGTTCAATCTCACTAAAATTGATATCATTGCCGGCATATTGCTGCAACAGGAGCAGCGATACCGGCGATGCCGGGTGTGTACTGATAAATGACTGAAAATCATTTTTAATACCCTTTTCGAGGATGGCCGCCTGGTCTTCAATCTGTTTCATCCGGGTGGCATTGCCATCATTACGGTATTGGTTATAAGCAGCAGACAAGGCCTGCATCGTGTCGTTAAACGGCCGGGTCAGCAACTCCAGTTTTTTATAGTCTGTATGCGCAGCAGATCCTTTTACCCGGATATTGGAAAAAGAATCTACGCTTGTTACCTTAAGCCTGCCGGAGGATAAAAAAAGCGTTGCCAGATTCTTTTCTATATTTACGGTTGCCGCTTCACCGGTTATCCCTTGTTTGTATTTTACGCTTAAGCGTGATAACACAGGCTCACTGATATTGCCTGTGAACCGGTACCTGTTTTTTTCTACCTGTGCGCTATCGGCAATCCTGTTATTATCCGCCACGTAATACAGGTATACCCACGCAGCGGTATTCTTCATCTTTTTAAGCTTTCCTGATAAGGTAAACCTGCTGCCCGTATTGGTTTGGGCCGCAATAAAAAAAGGCGCCAGGATGAATAGAAAAAGTATAATTGGTTTCATGAAAAAAGTAAGAAGTTTATTGTTTGTGGTTTACTGTTTATAGTTGCATTTGGCTTCGGAGTTAAAATTTATTTGGTGCTAAATGCTTCTCCTTGTACCCTGCAACTTGCAACAATCTTACCGTTCTGCTTCATTTTAAAATTTTCAAATTAGCACATGCTTCCTACTTCAGCTTTACCTGCAGCAGCTCATCTAATTGATCGTGATTTAATTTTTTGGCAATGATGTTTTTATCCTTATCTAACAGGTATAATACCGGTGTTTGGTACACATCATACAATTGTTTATACCCTGGTTTATTTGCCGCGTATTCCGCTTCTTTTACGGCGGGCAACTGGTATACGTGCGTCCAGCCTCTGAGCTGGTGTTCCCTAATGAATTTCAGCCAGGCTTCCTTTCCGCCGTCTGTCATTACCCCGTACATTTGAACACCCTGCTTTTTCCATTTATGTTGAAAGAGCGAATCTAACTGCGGCACTTCCGTCTGGCAATGCCCGCAGGTAGGATCCCAGAAGCAAATAACAATATACGGCGCCTTAATACCATACAACGGTGCAGCTTTACCGGAGCTGTCTACCATATTCATATCAGCAGCTTTTTCACCAATAAGGTTAGCCATTACACTATACGCACGGTCAAAAACTGCTTTTCTATACTTGTCGTTAAGCCAGTAGTCTGCTTTGCCCGGGGCATAGTACCTTTCAAAAAGATTAACGAATACTGCATCCTGTCCCATGTAGGTAGGATTGATATATTTTTCTGTAAGGGCAGACAGTATAAATTTGAACATCTCTTTATTGCTAATGGAAGCGTCTAAGATTTTGTTGGCTGCTTTGCTGAGCGTATCCGGCTGCTGCAGCAGCACATTGCTGAAATATCGTTGCAACTTAGGCTCAAAAACCGGCGTGCGTACCAGGCGTTCATCAGCAAACGACACGCCATCCCAGTAATGCTGTTTGTAGTACTGATAGGCAAAAGCCGAATCGTATTTACCACCGGGATGCTGAGCCGCATCGGGTACTTTAGGTTCCTGCAAAATATGAAAAATAGCAGTGAGCAAATGCGCGGGGTGCGCTTGTATGAATTGTTCACGGTATTGCTGCATCTCCGCATTCAGTGCAGTAATTGCCGACCTTGTTTTAACGGAATCGGAACCGGCAGGATCTTCCTTTAACTGCTTTTGCAATAAAGCAATGGCTTTGCCTTTTTCCTGCGCTATTTTCTGATACGACTGGAATAACTGGTTGTCGGATGAATTGGTAAACTGCATTTTTCCAATAATGTCGGTCGTATCTGCCGTTACCGAAAAATGTTGTTGTTTATCTACCAGTATTTCAAACCAGCCATTTTTTTGGGGATAGATGACCATATAGACGCCGCCGAACAGCTTTTCTTTTCCCGAAAAAACAACTTCACTATTGCTGTTGATGGCAACGGAATCAATAATATATTGCTTACTTCCAAAGTGGTGCCCGAGATAGAGATAACCATTGGTAAATGGTTTAAGGGTTACCTTTATCTGGTAGCCGTTTTGGGTAAAGCCGCGCATTGCGGCCAAAAGAAATATACAAGCTAAAAAAAAGGTCTTCATGCTTTTGTGGCTGTAAGTCCCGCAAATTTATTTAAAAAGGATGTTGATACTGAGTAATTAACGTACTATTATGTTTTTTGTTGGGCAATGAAAGCCGGAAATATTTGTTTTATTCTCTGAAACCTGTATTTGGCAAAAAAGCAGTGAAAGGCATATGCTGAAACAAATTATACAGTGTTGACAAAGGATCATAAAGAAAACGGTAAAAGAGTATAGAATAAGTTTTGACTGCTCTGTAAGCATAATAATGATATTTTAAATATACTTGTAAATAGTTCTGATCTCCTTAAACCCCGAACGCTGTTATGAAATATGTAAAGCCAATTGCCTGTTTTATTTTTATGCTGGCCGTAGTATCCGCTTATGCGCAGCATATTGATCTTTCTAAAGCTGTTATATGGGTGAGCAGTGATAAAAAAATACCGCTCGATAAGCCCGTTCAGGTATTGCGGGAAGAAATTGAAAAAAGAACGCAGTTATTGCTTCCTGTTGTGACAAAGCAGCCGGATGAAGGACAGCCGGTTATTTACGTTCTTACCGATGACCGTGACGCTAAGCTGCCAAAAACAGTAAGGGCTGTGCTGGGAACCATAGCGGCACCGGGCAATGAAGGCTTTCGGCTGGCAGTAATGAAGGAACAAAATGCAGTAATCATAACGGCTAAGGACGCCCGAAGTGTGTTGTACGGCGTGGGACGATTGTTGAGAAAAGCCGATATGCGCCCCGGAACGTTGCTGATACCGGAAAACCTTGTGCTGTCAACCGCTCCCAGGTATCCCATCCGCGGCCACCAGTTGGGCTACCGGCCCAAAACCAATTCGTATGATGCTTTTTCTGTAAAGCAATTCGATCAGTATATCCGCGACCTGGTCCTGTTTGGCGCCAACAGCATTGAAATTATGCCACCCCGCACAGATGATGATGACAGCAGTGTGCATATGCAGCTTCCATCGGCAAAAATGATGGTAGAGCAATCAAAGATTGCCCGGTCGTACAACTTAGATGTGTGGATGTGGTATCCCAATATGGGGCCTGATTATACCAATCGCGATTCCCTCAAAAAAGAAATGCAGGAGCGGATAGAAGTGTTTGCCGCATTGCCGAAATTAGATCACGTATTTGTTCCTGGCGGTGATCCGGGCGACCTGGAGCCGGAGGTGCTTTTTAACTGGCTGGGGAAGGTAGCCGTGGCGTTACAGCAGTTTCATCCCAATGCTAAAATATGGGTTTCGCCGCAGGTATTTCGCCCCAGCCAAAAATGGTTCGATGACTTTTTCAGGCATGTAAACAGCGGCTACCCCTGGCTGGGAGGCGTTGTTTTCGGACCCTGGGTTAAAATACCGCTTCCTGAGCTCAGGCAACTGGTCAATGACAACATTCCCATCAGGCGATATCCCGATATCACCCATAGCCTGAGCTGCCAGTACCCGGTACTCGACTGGGACGTAGCCTATGCGATGACGTTAGGGAGAGAATGTGTGAACCCCCGGCCGGAAGACGAAAAGCATATTCATAACCTGCTTGCATCCTATGCTTCAGGCAGCATCAGCTATTCGGAAGGAACGAATGATGATGTGAATAAATTTATATGGAGCGACCAGGACTGGGATCCGCAAAAGCCGGTAATAGAAACATTGCGCGATTACAGCCGTTTGTTTATGGATGCTGATATTACGGAAGCGGCGGCACAGGGTATTATGAATCTTGAGACAAACCTGAGAGGCGCATTGCTTACCAATGAAAAAGTAGAGCAAACCCTGCGGCAATGGCAGCAAATAGAAAGCAAGGCCACACCGGAACTGGTAAAGAACTTCCGGTTCCAGATGTGCCTGTTAAGAGCATATTATGATGCTTATATACAACGCCGTTTAATATATGAAAAGGCATTGGAGGAACAGGCAAAGGAAACCCTGGAAAGCGCAACTGCCGAAACCTCATCGTTAGCTATTTTGCAGGCCAGGATGATACTGGAAAAGGCCGTGGAAGAGCCTGTGGCAAAGGCATGGAAAGAAAGATGTATGGTACTTGCCGATTCATTGTTCAGTAGTATTGGTGCGCAGCTTACCATTGAAAAGCACGGCGCAATGCCCGGCAGGGGAAATTTTATAGACAATATAGATATACCCCTCAACGATGCACCCTGGCTGCTGGATCAGCTTGCCGTACTGGAGAAGATAGAAGATGATACGGAGCGGCTGAACAAGATAAGCGAAATGCTGCGCCGGACCGACCCCGGACCCGGCGGATTTTATGATCATTTTGGATCGGTGCAAAGCAAATACAGGATAGTGGCAGATAAGACCCGGGAACAAGACCCCGGCAGCCTGCAATCGCCGAGAATAAGTTTTGGCGTAGGAATTATAGGAGAAGAATGGGTGCATGAAGTACGGTCGCAGGGCTTTTCGGGGCAAACCACACCAGGGGCATGGATGAGCCAGATCAATACTTTATACGATACGCCGCTGAAGATCAGGTATGATAACTTAGATACAACAGCCGCTTATAAAATGCGCATGACCTATACCGGTAGGTTCCGGTCGAAGCAAAAGCTGGTAGCTAACGGCAATATCGTTATTCATGATTTTATACAAACGGGTGAAAAGCCTGTATACGAATTTGATATTCCAAAAGCAGTTACAGCCGGCGGGCAGGTAACCTTTACCTGGACATGCGGCGAGGGACAGCGGGGATCGCAGGTAACGGAGGTTTGGCTGATGAGGAAATAGCCCGGGCTTCGCAAAGGGCGACAATAATTCTGCGTTGAAAAAATACCAAAACACATGGCACAATAGAAATATAGGAACACAATAGAGAGAAAAATCACATGCTAAAGAGTAATAGAAGATTAAACCTATGTGCGCCTATCTGGCTATGTGTTTAAATATAGCCACGCAGTGAATTACTTTATCATTTAGCAGTAACCCAATCCATAATTAAATTGGCTCTTGCGCCGGTTTCGCCGGTACTGGGGCATTTGCCTTCACCTCTCAGCTCCTTTACAATCGTTTCCAGCAGGGGTTGCTGCACATGGGGCGGATAAGGAACATCATATTCCACTGCTCCTTCCGGCGTTTCTACCACTATTTTACTGCTTTCAAAAAACGAAAAGCTGATCTTTCCTTTTGAGCCAATGAGCTGCGACTGATCAATACGTTGTTCTTTGTTAACCGTATAACACCAGCTACCGGTTCCTAATATCCCTGATTCAAATTCAAAATTGGCCATTACTATATCATCGGCTTTGTATAAGCCGGCCTGGTTGCGCGCTATACCTTTTGCATATTTCACTGGGCCAAACGCATATTCCAGGAAATCGAACTGGTGCGAAGCGAGGTCGTGAAAATGGCCGCCGCCGGAGGTATCCGGGAAAACACGCCAGCGGGGCTGTGCATTTTCTCCCACTTCCTCACTGTAAGGCTGCCAGTGCAATGCAATAATAATGCACCGGATATCACCTATCACTTTTGCGTCAATCAGCTCTTTTAACTGCACAAAATAGGGTAGGGTACGCCGGTAGTAAGCAACATAAAGCGGTACGCCTGTTTCGCGGCTCACCTGGTTCATGGCTTCACATTCGGCGAAGTTCCGCGCCATAGGCTTTTCAACATATACCGGCTTACCCGCCCGCATAGCTTTTGCAGCATATTCAGGATGCACATCGGGCGGAGTGGCAATATATACGGCATTCACATCAGGGTCGTTAATCAGGTCATCTACGTTATCGTACCATTTGGCTACACCATGCCGTTGTGCGTAATCCTCAGCCTTTTCTATTTTCCGCGCCATTACGGCTACTAATTTTGAATGTGGTACTTTATTGATGGCCGGCGCGCCGCTCTTTTTTTCGGTTACATTTCCGCAACCTATCATCCCCCATTGTATTTCCTGCATATGTATGTGTTAGAGATATAAAATAAAGTGAAAAGGGAAAGAACCATACCGTTTCCTCCCTGTAACCTGCAACCTGTAACCTGTTTTTCTTCCATCTTACACTACAGGTACTTCTTCCTGTGCCGGGGTATTACCCTCTGTTACGTCGCCAACCGCTTTTTTTATCGCGCTTATATCGGCATTGAGCTTTTGACTGAACAACGCAATGTCGGTACTGTGCACCACAATGTTTACGCCTTCCTTTACCCATTTTGCCTGGCGTTCGGGCTCAAGGGAAAAATGAATAGCGATAGACAGTCCTTTGCTTCTTGTGGTATGAATGATATGTTTAACTGCTTTTTCAAATTCAGGATGATCGTATTGCTCGGGTATGCCGAGGCTGATAGACAGGTCGTGCGGCCCGATAAATACGCCATCTAATCCGGGCACGCTTAATAAATCATCCAGCTTATTCATTGCCGGCACGCTTTCAATATTAGCGATGCATATATTTCCCTTATTGTAATTGTCTAAATAAGCTTTCATTTCAGCAGATAATACCTGCTCTCCTTTTAATACCTTTTGTAATACTTCTCCCTTCAGCGGGCGAAGCTTTGTGGCTCCCGCTAATTCCCTGATCTGTTCTACCGATTCCAAGTAAGGAGCAATAACGCCTTTGGCGCCGCCATCAATACACTGGCAGGCTAAGTAGGGATCGGGAGAGGGAATGCGTACGATGGGCGTTATGCCGTATGCCTGTATGATCTGGCACATCTTTGCCATGTCGGCGCGGTTCAGCGCGGTATGCTCCGTATCTATAAAGGCGAAATCAAGCCCCGCCTTTTTAAAAACCAGCGGCCAGCCCGGCGCTGTTGAAGTGAAACAGGTGCCGTAAACATTTTGCCCGTTTTTTAATTTTTCTAACATACCCATATGCGTATCTTATTTCGTTATTTTTTGAGGATCAACCACAACATACTTAATAGACTTTTCCTTATTGTTTTTGTGAAAAGAATAGGTCATATGCAATAACCCGTCCTCTGCCTGTATAAGTGACGGATAAGAATACCTGCCATTTTCTTTTGGATGATCCTCGATTTTCGTTTTCCATTTCCAGGTTTCGCCTTCATCGCTTGATATATAAAGACTGAGTATATATCTGCCATCATCAACATCATTTCCCAAAAAGGCCCATTTACCATCTGCCAGCACACAAATTTCCACGCTGGCGGTATTGGGTATTTCCGTTTTTATACTTGGCGTCCAGCTTTCGCCTTCATCAGCCGACCGGCTGGTATGTACGCGCGTGGGTGAATCACCACTGTCACGCATAAACGCTACAATAGTACCGTCTTTTTTTTGTGCCAGCGCGGGTTGAATAGGTCCCCTGCCTACGATGGGCAGACCGGGGCGCCAGGTTTCACCATCATCATCGGAAATGGCTGCCAGCGACATATTAAATCCGTCTGAATACAATGGAAGCAATATCCTTCCATTGCCGGTAATCAATGGTTTAATGCGGGTCATCCATCCTATGCTGCGTTTGCGGGGATCTTTGCTCGCCTCAATGATCATGTCATCATATTTGGGCGCATATTCGGCCCAGCCATGCCGTAAACGAGGCATTTGTTTGAATTTAGCTTCCGTTTCTTTGGCAAAAGCATCGCCGGGTTTAAGTAAAATATTATCCTGCCAGCTCCATACCGGCGCCCCGGGCTTAAGGTAATCGGCAGATGTTTTATACCGCAGTATCGAATACTCCCAGCGGTTGGCCTGCACGGCAATCCATACTAAAAACAATGTACCTTTTTTGTTTAAAAACAATACGGGATTGCAATCCGGAAGCCCGGGCGTATCGGCGAGTAAAAAAGGATCGCTCCATTTCTTTTGTCCTTTCTTCAGCCGTGCGCCCATGATCTTTACATCATCCGCGCTTCTTTCGCCGCTTCCGTAAAACCATGCGGTAAGAAAATCGCCATTGGACAATGCTACCAGTGTGCTGCCATGAACATGTTTTTCCTGCAGAGGAAAGATGAGCGCCGCTTCCATTACCGGCGACTGCGAAAAAACAAAACGGACAAAAAGGGTCAGGACGAAAAGAGAAACCGTTTTTTTCATAGCTGGAGTTTATTTTTCAGCAGGGTGATCTCTTCCTGCATGTTTTCCATTTTACGCAGCAGGTGCGCAATCGCGTCAATACCTTCCATATTTATACCCAGCTCATAATGCAGCCGTATGAATTTTTCCAGCCCGCGCAACTGCTCGTTGTGTATGAACTGTTTTTCCTCAACAGAGATGATTTCTATGAGACCATACTCACTCAGCGATTGTATAAAGGTGAGCTCTATATGGTAATGTGCGCAACATGCTTCAGGAGTGATCAGTTCTTCCGTATTGGGCATCGTTGATGAATTTAATTAATTAAGATTGAGACAGTTCCCTGAACAGGGCTTTTTGTTTTTCCGTAAGGTTAACGGGCAGTTTGATAAGCCATGTTATTATGAGATCGCCGTATATGCCTTCTTTCTTGTATACCGGGAAGCCTTTTCCTTTTAACCTTGTTTTGGCGCCATTTTGTGTTTCAGGGGGCACTTTCACTTTTACTTTGCCATCAAGGGTATCTATTGTTTTTTCGCCACCCAGCACAGCGGTATACAGATCAAGCTCCACGGTGGTGTACAGGTCATCGCCAAGCCTTTTAAAAACAGGGTCTTCCGCTATAGTGAGTGTTATGTACAGATCGCCGGCCGGTCCCCCGTTTACGCCGGCACCTCCATGCCCCTTCAGCTTAATGGTTTGTCCGTTGGCAATGCCGGCAGGGATGGTAATGCGGATATTTTTTTCGTTGATCGTAAAAATGCGCTGGTGCGTTGTATAGGCTTCTCTTAAACTGATTTGCAGCTCAGCGTTATAATCCTGTCCTCTGAATTTTACCTGGCTCTGGCCGCCGCGGGAACTTCCTCCAAACATGGAAGTAAAAAAATCGGAAAAATCACCTGATGAAAAATCATCGCCAAATGCTTCACTCCCTCCATAGGTACTGTAGGCGGTACCTCCTGCGGTTTGTTGCGACTGTTTGGCTTTTTCATAAGCTTCTGCGTGCTGCCAGTTTTGACCGTACTGATCGTATTTTTTTCTTTTTTCAGGATCGCTCAGCACTTCATTGGCTTCATTGATCTGTTGAAATTTTTTATTCGCATCCTTATCGTTAGGATTAAGATCAGGGTGATATTGACGCGCTAATTTCCGGTATGCTTTTTTTATTTGTTCTGTGCTGGCGGTTTTATCCAGTCCCAGTATCTTATAATAGTCTATGAATTCCATAAAACGAACGTATATATGTTTACTAACCGGAGATAAATGTACTAAAAGAATAGATTTCCGGGGGAAAGAGGTATCACGTGTAAAGCAAAAACACGGTGTAAACGGGTGGGTTTGTATTACCAGTGGAGACAATGAGCTATGAACTATGGGCAGTACAAAGAAGAAGTATTCATCCTATCATTAGTAGTTATCGCTTCATCGCTGACACCTAACACCTGATCGCCACACGCTCATGTCACTTTCTTCACAAACAATCTTCCCGAATTAATACCGAGCACCACATCGCTGAGCCCCATTGCCAGCGCGCCGAACATAGGATTAAGCAAACCTACTGCTGCTACCGGTATGGCCACCACGTTATAGCAAAATGCCCAGAACAAATTTTGCCTTATAGTAATGAAAGTATGCTTACCTAAGCCCAATGATAAGGGCAGGTTCTTCAATCCCTGATTCATGAGTACCACATCGGCTGTTTGAATGGCAATTTGCGATGCATCGCTTAACGAAATGCCGATGGTTGCTTTTGCAAGTGCCGGCGCATCATTAATACCATCGCCCACCATGGCGGTAGGCGCCCGCCGGGAAAGTGATTCCACTATCGCTAATTTTTGTTCGGGTGTTTGTTCTGCCATTACTTTATCAATACCAAGCTCCCGGGCCAGTTGCTCGCATTTAACTTTACTGTCGCCGCTTAAAAGATAAGTGGTGATTCCTTTTTTGTGCAGGTAGGTTACAACACTTCTGGCTTCCGGACGTATATCATCTTTTACATCTATCCATCCGATCAACGCATTATTTTTTATGATGTATACGTTATGTGTATTGTTAGTAGTAAGTGCTGCGGCCATTTTGTAAGAACCGGCCCAATATTCATCGCCCTCTTTGCTGGTTGCTTTTATTCCCATACCTTTTATTTCTTCTATTTTAGCCCATCGTATCTCATTTTTGATTTTCCAGGCGGTGGCAATGCTTTTTGCAATAGGGTGATTGGAATATTTTTCGAGTGAGTATGTAATTCTTTTTAGTTCTTCTTCAGAGATGGTATTATTTGTTGTTTGGAACCGATCAATTGTTAATTCACCTGTAGTGAGCGTTCCGGTTTTATCAAATACCACCTGCCGGATATCTTTAAAAAGTTCAAGACTTTTAGCATTCCGGAAAAGTACCCCATTACGTGCGGCGCGACCCAATCCTACGGCAATAGCGGCGGGGGTTGCCAGCCCTAATGCGCAGGGACATGAGATAACCAGCACAGCAATGCTGCGCATTAAGGAAGCTGTGAAATCCTGCAGCACAAAATAGTTGATAATAAAAGTAAGCAGTGCAATCCCAATTACTGCAGGTACAAATATGGCGCTGATCCTGTCTGCCATTTGTTGTACCGGAGGTTTTTCACCCTGTGCCTGTTTTACCAGGTTTACAATGTTAGCGAGTGCTGAATCATCGGCCGCTGCGGTAACCTGGGCTTTCACTGTGCCGTCTGCCAGTATGCTGCCTCCGATAAGCAAATCCTTTGCATGTTTCTCAAGTGGCAGGCTTTCGCCGGTGATAATGGATTCATTTACGCTGGCATTGCCCCACAGGATTTTGCAGTCGGCCGGCACCAGTTCGCCGCTTTTGATCAGTATCAGGTCGCCGGAGCGAAGATCTTTATTGTCAACAGGCATAATCACTTCCTGGTGATGCTCATCAAACGCGATCATGTTAGCCACCGTTTTTTGCGATTTTGCCAAACTCTGCAATGCTTTTTGCGTAGATTGAATGGATGCGCTTTCTAAATAATTGCCAAAAAATACAAGTGTAATGATAGTGGCGGCAGTTTCATAAAAAAGATAATCTTCTCCCAGATTCATGAATGTTCCTGTAAGGCTGTAAGCAAAAGCCGCCGTGGCGCCCAGGGCAATTAATACGTTCATATTAGGGATGCCATTGCGCAGGCTTTTAACAGCGCTTTTACCAAAATAAGACATCCCGATAATATATACGGGAAGGCAAAGCGCAAACTGCAGCCAGGGATTCATCAGCCAGTGCCAGCCTATCCAATCGTGTATCATGTGCAACAGCAACACTATTGTAAAAGGCAAACAAATGAGGGTATACTTTAAATGAATATTCATTTTTTGTACAGGAAGACCTGCTTTATCTGCTTCTAATGTGCCGGTTACCTTATAACCCAGGGCGTCAATGCCTTTCTGTATCTGTTGCGCCGAACTGTTGCCGTTTACATCAAATGCCACATCACCATCAACAAAATTTACCCTGATGTTCTGAACGCCTTCTTTTTCCAGATACCTGCGAATAGTGAGCGCGCAATTGGAGCAGTCCATGCCTTCAACTTTCCATCTTATCTTTTCCATGCTGCAAAATTACCAACCAGTATAATGATGAATAACTACAATTGCAAATATCTTTGCAACGCCGTATCAGTAAAGCCTCAAAACGGCCATTATCTTTGCAACAATGAGGCAAGGGGAGGTTTCAGGTTACAAGTTTCAGGTTGAGCCTTCGCTCCTGCAACCTGCGACCTGCAACCCTGTTTCAGATATCGTTTATGGAGATAACAGTTACATTAGAAAATATACAGCCATGCGCCCACTGCTTCTGGGAGCGGGTGCAGGAGCATGACAGGGTATTTGCCTTTCATGGTGAAATGGGAGCGGGGAAAACTACTTTTATTGCCGCATTATGTGCCGCTAAAGGCGTAGAAGGGCATGTAAGCAGCCCTACTTTTTCGCTGATCAATGAATATACCTATAAGGAAGACGGCATGCCCAAACGCATCTTCCATATTGATCTGTACCGGCTAAAAGATGAAGAAGAAGCGATAAATGCCGGCATAGAAGATTGTTTGTTTTCGGGTGATATCTGTTTTGTGGAGTGGCCGGAGAAAATACCTTCTCTTTTACCCGAAAACAGGGTTGATGTTTACCTGCATCCTGTAAATACCACTACCCGTTTGCTGAAAGTTGATTTTCACAGGTAAATATTTAGTAAATTGTCGCTCAAACCTATCCAGCTTATGCCGGCAGAAAAGCCATTTGTAGGTACCTCGTTTAATTACGAAACTTTAGAAGAAACATTAGATATTAAGCCGCGTGAAGCGCAGTTGCTGATCGGGATTCCAAAGGAAAATTCTTTCCAGGAGAACAGGATCGCATTAACGCCTGATGCTATCAGCGTACTTACGAACAACGGTCACCGGGTGGTGGTAGAGCATCGTGCGGGTGAAGGCGCACATTTTTCTGAAAAGGATTACAGCGATGCGGGTGCTAAAATTGCATACGACAAGCGGGAGGTGTTTCAATGCGACCTGATCATGAAGTCGGCGCCGGTGAATGAAGAAGAAGTAGATCTGCTGAAGCATAATCAAACGATCATATCCCCTATCCACCTGCCTGTAATGAAAACGGAAATATTACAGCGTATGATGGAAAAGCGGATCACCGCCTTATCGTTTGAGAATTTTAAAGACGATTCCGGGCATAATCCTATTGTACGAAGCATGAGTGAAATTGCCGGCAGCGCTGTAATGCTGCTGGCGGGTAATTATTTAAGCAATGCCAACAATGGCAAAGGAATGCTGCTGGGTGGCATTTCGGGCATTCCTCCTACCAAGGTGGTTATTATAGGCGCCGGTATTGTGGGAGAGTATGCTGCAAGAACTGCCCTGGCTATGGGTAGCAGCGTAAAAGTGTTTGATAATAATATTTATAAGCTCAAGCGCATGCAGGGCAATATAGGGGTAAGAATGTGGACCTCCGTTATAGAGCCCAAAATTTTAGCCAAGCAGCTAAAAACATGCGATGTGGCGGTAGGCGCCTTATCTTCTTTTGGCGGGCGTACCCCTATTGTAGCTACGGAAGAAATGGTATCTATTATGCGGCCGGGCAGCGTGATCATGGATGTATGTATTGACCGCGGCGGCTGCTTTGAAACTTCCGAGATCACTTCACATGAAAGTCCGGTATTTATTAAGCACGGTGTTATTCATTATTGTGTACCCAATATCCCTTCGGGTTTTGCCCGTACCGCATCGCAGGCCATCAGCAATGTGCTGATGCCATTATTGCTTGAAATAGGCGATGAGGGCGGACTGGAGAAATTAGTATGGCATAAGTTCAATATCCGCAGCGGCATCTACCTGTTTAAAGGCGCGCTAACCAATATCTACCTCAGCCAGCGCTTCAATTTAAAATACACCGATCTGAATTTACTGATAGCCAGCAGGAGATAAAGAGAAGAAGTGGTAAGTGATAAGTAGTAAGTGGTAAGTGCGGGGTTTTAACCCCTTTAGTTTCAGTTACCCGCCAGCGCTTTTTTAGCCACTTTGCCCACTGTAAGTCCCTGTACAACAATGGAGAATACGACCACGAAATAAGTGATCTCCAGTAATAAGTTTTTGTGTTCCCCGTTATCCACCGACAGAACAAGCGCTATGGATACGCCGCCACGCAGCCCGCCCCATACCATTACAGTGAGGGCGCCCTTAAGAAACTTGTTCTTAAATGGTACTATAGTGTAAGGGATCCAAATGGAAAGCAGCCGGGCCAGCAGAACAATAATGATAGCAATAACGCCAAGTGCGAGGTGGCTAACCAGATCGGGAATCAATAATAATTCAAACCCGATAAAGAGGAATAATATAGCGTTCAGTATCTCATCTATCAGCTCCCAGAACTTATTCAGGTAATCTTTCGTTTCTGACGACATGGCTGCTTTCTTTCCGTAATTCCCGATAATAAGTCCTGCGGCAACCATGGTAAGCGGTCCTGAAATATGGAGGGCATGTGCAATAAGGTATCCACCCATTACTACCGAAAGCGTCATTAGTACCGACACTTTATAGTCGTCTATCCTTTTCATGGCGCCCGAGGTTCCAAAGCCAAGCAGTGCGCCTAATAGCAATCCACCCAGCGCCTCTTTTGCCAGCAGCCAGGAAATGGAACCAATAGAAATATCTATAGCATCGGTTTTGGTAAGCTGCAAAATAACAGCAAACAATACAACGGCTACCCCGTCATTAAAAAGCGATTCACCCGCAATCTTCGTTTCCAGGGTTTTAGGAACCTTTGCCTGCTTAAGAATACCCAGCACCGCGATAGGATCGGTAGGCGATATTAAAGCCCCAAACAATAAGCAATAAATGAAAGGAACATTTTCATGAAAAAGCGGTGCTATATTATATAAGAGGAAGGCTACCACAAAAGTGGAAATGATAACACTTACCGTGGAAAAAATGAATATGGGCCATCGCTGCTCCCGGAGATCGGCAAAGTTTACGTGAATAGCCCCGGCAAAAAGCAGGAAATTAAGCATGGCGCCCATAAGCACTTCTGTAAAATCAAACTCAGATATAAGATTAAAAAAACTAAGTGTGGTATTAGGAAAAACATTGGCGCCTACTATCCTGATCAGGAGGGAAACGAAAATGGCGATGAGCATAATGCCAATGGTGGAAGGCAGTTTTAATATCCTCAGGTTCAGGTAAGCAAAAAATGAAGCTAATACAATTAAAATAGAAAACGAGTAGTAAAGTTCCAACCGGTATTGATTTAAAAGTTAGGCAAATTTAAAAAAAATCACATTTCAATACTGCCGGAATGTACAGGGGAGATATTTCAAATCAGACAAAACTTTTCTCGCGGCGATAGCGGTGAAGCAGCGGCGCGGCGATGTATCCCTTATTGTTTTCTTTGCGTTCGTTGCGTAAAACCTTTATTTGTAATTATTAATATTCAATTGTTCACTGCAGAAAGTATACTCCATTTCATCATTGCTGCTTACAATAATGAGCCGGTTTTTACAATATGTTGTTATCAGCTGCTGGTAAAGCGCAACGCCTTCTGCATCTAAGTTGGTGCAGGGCTCATCTAACAGTAAAACAGGCGCATCCGAAAAAACAGCTTGAGCCAGCTTTACCCTTTGCTTCATACCACTGCTAAAATACCGGATTTGCTTATGGGTGGCTTTTTCCAAACCAATTAAACTAATGATATCCGGGATGGCCGGCGATGCCAGCAGCCGCTTGAACTGCTGATGGAAATGCAGGAACTCCAGCAGGGTCATCTCCTCTATAAGCTCTATGTAAGGCGCAGCGAAAGAGAAGTGCAGGTAAATATTATCGGCATCAATGGGGTTGCCACTATGCTGTTCATTACTTTTTGCATGGTATTCCATCTTCCCTTCGCTGGGAGAGAGCGCACCTGCTATTACCTGCAGGAGCGTGGATTTGCCCGACCCGTTTGGTCCGGTAACAGCGTAAGCCATGCCCGCGAAGAATTGAAAATTAAGATGCCGGAATATCCAGTCCCTGTTAAATCTTTTGCCTGTATTAGTCAACGATATCGTCATCCACGCTGTTTTTAGTGTAGCGTTTAATGATGCCCCTTCCGCTTTCGCGGATAAAAGTTACGATCTCATCTCTTTCATCCGTGGCCTGAAACTCTTCTTCCAGGATTTCTACTGCCTGAGAGGTATTTAAGCCTTTATTATAAATCGTTCTGTAAATATCTAATATATGATTGATCTTATCTATAGTAAAGCCTCTGCGTTTAAGCCCGATAGAATTTACGCCGGCATAGCTAAGGGGCTGACGACCCGCTTTAATATAGGGCGGCACATCCTTGCCTACCAGTGATCCGCCGCCTATATAGGAATGAGCGCCGATTTTTACGAACTGGTGCACGGCGCACATGCCGCCGAGTATAGACCAGTCGCCCATTACCACATGCCCCGCCATTTGCGTATTATTGGTTATAATACAGTTATTGCCCACAGAACAGTCGTGGGCTATATGGCTGTAAGCCTGTATCAGGCAGTTATCGCCCACTGTAGTTTTACCTCTTTCCTTGGTACCGCGGTTAATGGTAACAAATTCGCGGATGGTAGTATTGTCGCCCACTTCAACAATAGAATATTCTCCTTCAAATTTCAGATCCTGAGGGATAGCGGAAATAACCGCTCCGGGAAAGATGCGGCAGTTTTTGCCAATTCTTGCACCTTCCATAATGGTTACATTGCTGCCAATCCAGGTACCTTCTCCAACTTCTACATTATGGTGAATTACCGTAAAGGGGTCAACTTTTACATTCGTGGCCAGTTTGGCGTTGGGATGAATATATGTGTGGGGATGAATCATTGATGATTATTTCTTATTTGGTGTTCTCTGAGGCAGCATTTCATATATATACAAAAAACGTCAGGTAGTTTTCCTGACGAAAGCAAAAGTAAGGAAAAGATAATATTCATCATTAACGCTTCACTAATTGTGCCATTAAGGTGGCCTCGGTAGCAATTTTATTTCCGATGTAAACGGTTCCCTGCATTTCGCACATTCCCCTGCGGATAGGGGCGTTAAGCTCCATTTTGAGGATCATCGTATCCCCCGGAACTACTTTGAGACGAAAGCGGGCATTATCCATTTTAACAAAATAAGTATCATATTCTCCGGGAGGCAATGCATTAATAGCCAGGATACCGCCGGTTTGCGCCAGAGCTTCTATCTGCAGCACACCGGGCATTATGGGGTTACCCGGAAAATGCCCTACAAAAAAGGGCTCGTTGAATGTCACATTTTTTATTCCCACGATTCTGGTATCGGTCAGTTCAATGATCTTGTCTACTAATAAGAAAGGGTAACGGTGCGGGAGTGTTTTTTCAATTTGCTGAGTGGTATATACGGGGGTTTGGTTGGGATCATATATAGGCACATCCAGCATTTGCTTGTTTATTTTGATGTGCTGCTTTATTTTTTTGGCAAAATTTACGTTAGACGAATGTCCCGGACGGTTGGCAATAATATGCGCTTTTATAGGTGTGCCTATAAGCGCCAGGTCGCCAATGATATCCAGCAGTTTATGGCGTGCGGGTTCATTGGGAAAACGGAGCTCAAGGTTATTGAGGTATCCGCCGCTTTTTACCTCCATTTTCTTTCTGCCAAAAGCCTTGCCCAGGCGTTCCATTTCTGCTTCACTTACCGGCCTGTCTACGATCACGATCGCGTTGTTAATATCGCCGCCTTTTATGAGGTTATTATCCAGCAACATTTCCAGTTCATGCAGGAAGCTGAAAGTGCGGCAGGGAGCAATTTCTGTTTTAAAGTCTTTAAGGTGCTTCAGACCGGCATGCTGCGTTCCCAAAACGGAACTGTTAAAATCAATAAGGGTTGTAATTTGATATCCGATAGCCGGCATCGCTACCATTTCTACCCGTTTCTCCTCATCATAATAGGTAATATTGCTGTCAATGGTATACCACAATTTGGTAGCTTCCTGCTCCAGTATTCCTGCTTCTTCAATAATTTCAACAAAGGGGGCCGAGCTTCCGTCTATGATCGGTATTTCCGGTCCGTTGAGTTCCACAAGACAATTATCTATGCCCATGCCTACCAGGGCTGCCAGTATATGCTCTACCGTGCTTACTTTAATACCTTTGTCTTCCAGCGTTGTTCCGCGTGAAGTATCAGTAACCAGGTCGCAATCCGCTTTAATAATGGGCTGTCCGGCCAGGTCAATACGTTGAAACTGGATTCCAAAGCCCGCATTGGCGGGGTTTAATATCATATCAACTTTAATGCCTGTGTGTAAACCTGTTCCCGAAATACTGACTGCCGATTTAAGTGTATGCTGTTTATCTGGATTAAAGTTCGCGTTCATTATTCGCTTTTTGTTACCGGGCAAAGATAGGGATGAACGGCGTATAGTAAGTTATCTGTCATGTGTATATGGGAAGATATTATACTTTTTCCGCAATTAGTTGTTTTACGAGCGACTCCAGTTCCTGGATCCTTTTCTCAAAATCCGGTAGTTTACGGGATATGGCCTGGCTGCGCAATGTGCTGGTATAATCATATGCCGGCGACCCGGTTACCGCCGCTTTAGGTTGCTTTATAGATTTGCTTACCCCGCTTTGAGCGTTTATGCGGGCGCCATCCGCAATAGTAATATGGCCTACGATACCTGCCTGCCCGCCTATCATAACATTGTTACCTATCTTGGTGCTGCCGCTTACGCCCGCCTGTGCCGCGATTACCGTATTGTGTCCTACTTCTACGTTATGCGCAACCTGTATGAGATTGTCTAACTTGGCGCCCGACCTTACTATGGTTGAACCTATGGTTGCGCGGTCTATAGTGGCATTGGCGCCAATTTCAACGTTGTCTTCTATTACCACGTTTCCAATTTGCGGTACTTTGGTAAAGCTCCCGTCTGCCTGGGGGGCAAAGCCAAAGCCATCGCCCCCTATAACCGCACCGGCATGAACGGTAACATGCTTTCCTACCCGGCAGTGATGATATATGCTCACCGAAGAATGAATAACGGAATGATCGCCAATGCTAACCTTATCACCAACAAAGCTGTGGGGATAAAGCTTAACACCGTTCCCAATTTCCGCATTTTCGCCTATATAGGCAAAAGCGCCAACAAAAACATCTGTTCCCAATTTGGCGGAAGCAGCAATATAAGAAGGCTGTTGAATACCCGTTAACTGCTGCGACATCATTTCCTGGT